>CAYQZL010000133.1:0-11496 GCA_964421975.1 uncultured Rikenellaceae bacterium | reverse complement strand
AGATCAAGATCGTCTGACAGACTTTCAAAGTGTGCACAGAAAACAAGTGCATGAACACCTGCATCCGTCCTCCCGGCCCCTGTGGTAACGATATTCTCATTCAGTATAGTGCTGAGAGCATTGTCAATGATATTCTGAACAGTGACTGTATTTGGCTGAATCTGCCATCCGTGATATGAAGTCCCTTTAAAGGAGATATATGTAAAGTACCTGGTCTTCAACTGACACTTTCTGCAAATATAATTATTAGAAGGAAAAAATATTTATGTAAAAAACGATAATTATTCCGGCAAAGGAGTTTGAAAATCGATCTTTAAATGTATTTTTACTAAGCCCGGGATTATGATAAATCCTATTAATAGTAAGACAATTCATGAATAAAAATCAAAAAACCTTAGACTATGAAAGTTGATATGAGTTGGATAGATTATCTGATCATGATAATCTATTTTGTTTTTGTTCTCGGCATTGGATGGTTCCTGAGGAAGCATATGAAGAATGCCAATGCATTTCTTGAAGCGGGAAGATCCATGCCGGCATGGGTTGCAGGATTGGCGTTTATTTCGACCAATCTTGGAGCACTTGAGGTTATGGGTATGACCGGATCAGGAATGAAATACGGTATGCTGACCACGCACTTCTACTGGATCGGTGCCATACCGGCAATGATCTTTCTGGCCCTTTTCATGATGCCATTTTATTACGGATCAAAAGCCCGATCTGTACCGGAGTATCTTAAGCTGAGGTATGATGAGAAAACCAGAGCGCTCAACGCGATCCTGTTTGCTGTTATGACAATTCTGGCCTCAGGTATTTCCATGTATGCTCTCGCAATACTTCTTGAGAGAGTTCTTGGCTGGGATTTCAATATCAGCCTCTGGGTTTCGGCTATGATTGTACTTGCTTATACATACCTGGGTGGATTATCCTCAGCCATTTATAATGAAGTGCTTCAGTTTTTCATCATCGTTATAGGCTTACTTCCCCTTGTATTCCTGAGTCTTAAGGATGTTGGAGGGTGGGCAGGACTGAAAGAGGGACTTACACCTGCTGCTACAGCCGGAGGTTATGCACCGGATACATTTGTCACAACCTGGAAATATACTGCAGAAGCGACACAGAATCCGCTTGGTGTAGAATGGTTTGGAATACTTTTCGGACTCGGATTTGTTCTTTCATTCGGATACTGGTGTACAAACTTTCTTATTGTTCAGCGTGCTTTTGCAGCAGAGTCACTTTCAGCTGCCAGGAAGGTTCCTTTGATCGGTGCCATACCGAAAATGTTTATTCCGTTCCTTATAATTGTTCCCGGAATAATCGCCATAGTACTGATGAATGATCCCGGTAAGGGATTTACACTTCCGCTTGATTCAAACGGGAAACCTGTTTACGATTATACCATAATAATGCTTCTTAAACAATATCTGCCTGCAGGTGTGCTTGGTCTGGGTATTACCGCCCTGCTTGCATCCTTTATGTCCGGTATGGCGGGTAACGTTTCAGCATTCAATACTGTCTGGACATATGATATCTATCAGAGCTATTTAAGGAAGAGAACTGATAACCATGAAGCTGACGACAAGCATTATCTTAATGTCGGGCGTGTTGCAACTGTATTTGGAGTTCTCCTGAGTATTGCCTCAGCTTATATTGCAAGTAAGTTCGGTAATATAATGGATTTCCTGCAGACTATATTCTCGATGATCAATGCTCCTTTATTTGCGGTGATCTTTCTTGGAATGTTCTGGAAAAGAACCACGGGTCATGCTGCATTCACCGGACTATTATCAGGATTTCTGATGGCTCTGCTACATCATGGTCTGACAGCTCCGGTAGGGGCAAACACCCTTTTCAAAGGAGGATGGATAACCGTTGTTCATAATTATCCGGTCGAAATGGCCCAGAATTTCTGGACTGCGATCATAGCATTTACCGTGGCAACAACCATTACTGTTGTATTGAGCCTGCTTACCCGGCAACTGAAGACAGAAGGTGATCTGAAAGGACTTGTTTATTCACTTACTCCGCGTATCAGTGATGAACACCTGCCATGGCATAAACGTCCGGCCGGACTGGCTATTATTGTTGGTGTAATTTGTGTTGTATTAAGTATCATATTCTGGTAGGAGGAAAAAAAAATGGTAGATATAAGATATCCAATAGGACTGATGTTCACAATACTGGGAGTATTGGTAACAGTTTTCGGGTTTTTCACAATATCCGATTCAGGAATGTATCAGAAATCACTTGGTGTCAATGTCAATATCATAATGGGTATTCTGATGCTGGCATTCGGAGTTTTCATGCTCTATTTCGCATTAAGAAAAAAGAAGAAAGCTTAGTAACTTAATTACATTCTGACCGCAAAGATTCTTGCATCTTTTATTACGGGTGCAATCTTTGCGGTTAGTTTTATTATTAAAACGGTTATTTACAGTAAAAATGGATCGGAGAAAATTTATCACCACATCGGGAAGTGCTGCCGGTGCTGCAATGATCGGAGGTATCCCGGAGAGAACATTTACCGAGGTATCAGGGAAGCAGCAAAAACCTGAAGTTAAAACGAGGATAAAAACGGGATTATATTCCATTTCGTATGGCGGCATATGGTATAAAGGTCCGGCACTGTCATTTGAGGATTTCTGCCGGAAGGCAAAAGAATATGGCTATGACGGAGTGGAACTCGATAATAAAAGACCTATGGGTAATCCCATGGATCTGAACCGGCGCAGGAGGGAGGAAATGGTAAATACACTTGTTAAATATGGCCTTGAGATTCCCTGTGTTGCTTCAAATAACGATTTTTCGAGCCCCATGCCTGAACATCGTGAATGCCAGCTTCTTATGGTCAGAGAAACAGCCAGGCTGGCAAAAGATCTCGGTGCAGGTTTTGTACGGCTGTTTGCAGCATGGCCGGGAGTGCCTATCCATGAAGGACTGGGTACATATGAATTCGTACGTGATAATACCGGATACTTTTCATTCACTAAACAATATCCTTTCGTAACCCGCCTGGATCGCTGGAAATTTGTTAAGGAATCGCTCTCAGAAGCTGCCAGAATGGGAGAGGAGTATGGTGTTGTGATGGTGCTTCAGAATCATGCTCCCCTGATCCGTCACTGGAAAGACACATATGATCTTGTAAAAGAAGTAAATTCGCCCTGGCTCAAAATTTGTCTTGATCTTCCTATATTCGAGAAAATGGACAAAGAATATATTGCCAATGCAGTGAGAACTGTAGGTAGTCTGCAGGTACATTCCCACTATGGAGGAGAATATTACAGGGATAGATCAGGCGCTGTTAAACAGAAAGTGATTGAAACACGCTTCGACCAGCCATTGCCTGACTATGCGCATTATATCGGACTGATGAGAGAAACAGGTTATAATGGTTACTTTACATTTGAATTATGTCATCCCGTACTGAATGACGCTCACACTCCTGCCGGGATTGATATTGTTGACGAGCAGGTAAGGCTCGCAAGGGAATTTATGGATGAAATATTGAATAGTTGATTCTATGGTAAGATACTTATTTGCCAGCGATAATACAGCCGGTGTTCACCCGGCCATTATGAGCGAGATGCAGATGGCCAATGACGGACATGCAGTGGGTTACGGAAATGACGGATATACTCAGGAGGCATTATCTTTATTTAAAAAACAGCTCGGACCTGATACTGAAACTTTCTTTGTTTTTACGGGTACGGCAGCAAATGTCCTGTGTTTATCCGGAGTAATGAAGTCGTGGAACTCGGTCATTACAGCATCTACTGCCCATCTTGAGCAGGACGAATGCGGTGCTCCCGAAAAATTTACAGGCTCAAAGGTTCTCACCGTTGATACGGAAGATGGAAAAATCACTCCGGCTATGGTTGAAAAACATATGCACGGATTTGATTTTGAGCATCATTCACAGCCAAAGGTGATTTCAATAACCCAGTCCACTGAAATGGGTACTGTTTACACTGCTGATGAGATCAGGAGTATTGCGGAATATGCTCATTCACATGGGATGTTGCTTCACATGGACGGAGCAAGGATAGCAAATGCTGCTGTGACACTCGGACTTCCATTCAGAGGTTTTACAACTGACTGTGGCGTGGACATTTTATCTTTCGGAGGTACAAAGAATGGCATGATGTATGGTGAAGCTGTGTGTTTTCTGAGGAAAGGACTATCCGCTGATTTTAAGTATATAAGGAAACAGAGTATGCAGCTTGCATCAAAGATGAGGTATATTTCTGCTCAATATTTAGCATATTTCAGGGATGATCTTTGGAAAGAATGCGCATCTCATGCAAACAGAATGGCCGGAATACTGGCAGACAGGATATCACGACTGTCAGAAATAAAAATCACACAGGCTGTACAGGCTAATGGTGTTTTCGTTATTATGCCGGGAAATGTTGCAGACAGGGTGAACAGGTCCTATTTCTTTTATCCCTGGAATGAGAAGATCTCCGAGTACAGGCTTATGACGGGATGGGACACAAAAGAGGAGGATATTGAAGGATTTATGAAAATTCTTACGGAAGAATTAAAAAGAATATAGGGACATGCCATGGCATGTCCCTATATATATTGATCAATAAAATGATTCTTATTTAAGCGTGAAGGTAATTGGTACCTTGTACCATACAGGAACCGGTTTCCCGCCCTGTTTACCCGGCTTAAACGCAGGAAGTGATTCAACCACCCTTACAGCTTCTTTATCAAGCTCAGGGTCAACGCCTTTAAGAACGCTTACCTGATTTATTGTACCTTTTGAAGTAACACAGAATCTGACAATTACTCTTCCCTGGATATTATTTTCTTTAGCCACTTCAGGATAATTGGTATGTTCTGCGATATACTGCAACAGTGCCGGATCTCCGCCCGGGAACATTGGCATTTCTTCAACAACCACGAATGGTTCGGGTTCAGGTTCTTCTTCCTGTACCTCTTCCTTCACTTCCTCAACGAATTCAACTACCTCTTCATTCTGTACTTCAACCTGTGCTTCATCAGCTGTCATAAGCTGAGTGGCTTCTTCAGGTTTTACAGAGTCAACAACTACCGGAGGTACATATCTTGCCTGTTGAACGACATCCTGCGGAGGAGGTGGCGGGGGAGGAGGAGGAGCAACAGTTTCATTTGGCTGGTCGAGGTTTTCCATCTGGATCTCAACCTGCCTTTCTGTTTTCTTTGTTCTGCTCTCTGCTGCTTTGGCATTCAGGTATGGAGTGATGATCACGGTAGACATCAGGGCCACACCTATAAGGAGTGCAATTATTACATTCCGTTTATATTTCTTCCGCAGAGAATAAGCTCCGTATTCCTTATTCCTGTGCTCGAACACTATATCATCAAATGCAGGAGCCTTAATTTTCTCTTTTGCCATCTTAATTAGGTTTACGGGTTAATTGGCTGAAGATGAAGAGGAAACGCCACTTGCAATTTCCACCATTTTTTCTTCGTACCATGCGATGTCAACAAACGTATAACGTGCGATTCCACAGATATTCATTTCGTCGAGAATATCTACAAAATTTCCGTAATTAGCTGCTTTATAAGCCTTTATAAGCACAATTGGACCGGTATCGTCAAGGTTTTTCAATGTCCTGATCGCTCCCTGTACAGAGTCTTGTGTAATTCTTATTTCACCTCTGATAACCTGCTGGTTAAAATCATTGATCTTTTTGAAAAGAGCTCTGTTTCTGTCAAGGAGTAATGTCCGTATACCATCCGGGCTGAAATCAGTTTCCATTAATGGAGGAAGATTATTATATTCTTCCGGTTTTACTGCACCGGGATACCAGAATAATTTGTTATCCGGGCCAAGCAAGATATTCAGCGTACGGCTTGCCGAAATCTTCGGAGCCTGTTGATTTTCAGGATCTGTTACCTTATCGGGAAGGGTAATATCCATCACCTTTGCTTTGCTCATTGAAGTTGTAAGCATAAAGAAGGTTATCAACAACATCATCAGGTCCACCATAGGGGTCATGTCCATATGAGGGAGAATTCTTTTCGCCCTTTTCTTCCCTCCACCTTTTTCCTGTTGAATTATCTCTGCCATATCACTGTTGTATTTCTTCCAGATTAATTTTTGCTGCTTCGAGGCTGGTAATCAGACTAAACCTTTTAACATTCAGATCCTGAAGTATATTAAGGACTCTTTTTACAACCGGGAACTCAGCATTTGAATCTCCTCTTATACATGCCTGAAAACCCGGATTGACCGTACGGGCATATTGTATCCACATTGCCAGCTGGTTATTTGCTGAATCCATCGGAATCCCATTTTGATATTCTTTGCGGGTAGCTGCATCCGTGGCATCCAGGAAAGCTACCATATCTTCAATCCGGACACCTATTGATGAAGGATACATCTGAAATTCCCTCAGCTGTTTTTCAGTGAATTCAATACCGTATCTTTTACCCATTTCGGTCAGGACTTTTGGTCTGAATGCAAGAATGGTATCTTGTCCGTTATCGAAATTTATAAAGATTTTTCCGTCGGCTGAAATCAGGAATGTCATAGCATTGAAATCAGGAGTTGGTTTCTCTGATATTGAAAATGGCGTATCAACACTGGCCGGTTCGGGTGAGTTCATTGTAGCTGTCAGCATAAGGAAGATAAGAATAACAGCGAATGTGTCCACCATTGGCGTCATGTCGATTCTGGGCGACTTGGTTGGTAATTTGATCTTTGGCATTTTTTCTTTTATTTAAATTAAACCAAAAGATACATTATTACTTACTCTTCAGTGAAGCAGCGAAGTTTTGTGTCAGACTGAAACCTGCTTCGTCAATTTTGAAAGTATATGCGTCAATATTGGATGAGAAATAGTTAAACGCGAGAATTGATAGGGTTGAACCTGTGATACCGAATGCGGTATTGACAAGAGCTTCGGAAATACCCTGTGACAGAGCCAGAGCATCGGGTGCGCCTGACTGTGCAAGAGCTGCGAAGGCCCTGATCATACCAAGAACGGTTCCGATCAGACCGATCAACACTGAAACTGAAGCAAGGGTTGAGAAGATAACCATGTTCCTTGAAAGCATCGGCAGCTCAAGAGCTGTAGCTTCTTCGAATGATTTCTGTATTGAGAGGATCTTCTGGTCTCTTTCAAGTTCCGTGTCTGTCTGCAGATCCCTGTAACGAACCAGGCCTGCTTTCATTACATTGGCAAGTGATCCTTTCTGCTTGTCGCATGCTTCAACAGCTTCTTCTATTTTGTCCTGCTCAAGAAGATCCTGAAGTTTCCTGACAAAAGTATTTAATCTTCCTCTTCCTTTTGCCCTTGACAGAGTGATCAGTCTTTCAATAACAAAAATGATCAATGTAAGCACGCATGTCATAAGAATCGGCACAATGAAACCACCCTTGTAGATAATCCCCAGATAGTTTCCTTCAAGGGCATGTCCTTTCGGATTGCCGCCTTCGAAATTTACAGGATTACCCATGACATTAACAAATAGTAAATAGCATACTACAAACGCTATTAAAATAGCACTGACTGCAAAAATGTTTTGCAAAGCTTCTTTGAATGAACTTCCTTGTTTACTCATTTTTATCGATTTGTTTAGGTTTAAGATTTATTGATTCGCAAATATAAATATTTTCAATTTTGTTTTTCCAATTAAAACATAATATTATTAAACTTTTGGAAGTTTATTAATATTCTTTATTAATAATTACAATTTATCAACGGCCATAATCAGACAAATACAACCGGTTAATCCGGCTGTAATAATCCCTTTATTTCTCAAGTGTAATATTATAAACCCTTGATTTGGTAACAGGCACTTCTTTGGTCACATAACCTTTTGCACTGACCAGAAGTATTTCGGATCCCTGGGGAATTTCAAACTTAAATTCACCTCTTGTATTTGTCATCATTTCTGCAGCAGTATCCTTTACCCTTATGGATACATAGGCAAGTGGCTGTTTTGTAACAGCATCTCTGACAACGCCTTTTATTTCGTTCGGATTGATACCTTTCTTAACTGATGCTTCAAATTCGCGGATATAATTTATCTGGTTTTTTGCAGTGGCATTATTCGGATCAATGGCCAGTATTTTTTCATAAGCATCTGCTGATCTTGAAAGGAATGGCAATCTTGCTTCATTTACCTTTTCGGCACCAGCCAGTCTGAGCTCTATGAGCCCGATACCGCTGTATCCGCTGATCTTATTATCATTGCTGGAAGGATTCAGATTGATCAGCCTGTTATAGTAATCCCTTGACTTGCTGTAATCATCTTTTGACATATAATAATAGCCAAGATATTTAAGTGCCTCAACGACTTCAGTCTCATTTTTTACTGAATCAGCCTGTGCCACACTGAGAAGCTTTTCAAATTTTGGTTTGGCCAGACCCATTTTTGAATCGGGGTCCATTCTTGAATAAGTACGGGCTATATATGTATAGGCAGGAAGATAGTCCGGATTTTTTGTAAGGACTATATTAAATACAGAATCAGCTGCTTTATAATTTTCTCCTATATAAAATGCTCTTCCTATCTGCATATAGTCTTCTGGTTTTTCTTTTGCAGGATCTATCAGGAGGGCCCATGTTTTGGCTGCCTGGTTATAGCGCCTCAGGTTATAATAGCTGGTAGCCATTTCGCTTAATACGGCTTTATCCTGGGGTTTCATTTCGAGCACCTTATTAAAAGCTTCGAAGGCCCTGTCGAGTTCCTTGTTTGCGGTTGCAACTTTGGCCCTGGATTCTTCAACTTTTGCAGTAAGCTCATCAAGAGCCGGTTTGAGTTTTGGTTTCATTGCGGTTGCCGCAGATGCATATTTGCTCTGTTCCTTAGCTAGCTGACCTTCAAGGTTTGAAAGCTCATCAGCAATTTTGGTATAATTCTGATTTTTCTTCAGAAGGATCCTTGCCCTGTAATGATGATCTTTCCAGAGTATCCTGTCGGCAGGAAGTGCTTTGAAAAGCTCCTCTATATAAAGCAATGCCTTGTCGTAATCGGCATTCTTCTTTTCATAGCTTGAATAAGCAGCCAGACGGTTCATATATGCCCTCGAGTTATCAACGGCAAGTATCTCCTCAACGTTCCTTATTACCTCATCATAATCTCCTGCATAGAACAGTGCGTTCACATATCTTGTCTGGGCCGGAATATTACCTTCGTTAAGCTCAAGATACTTCTTGTAGTTTGCTTTTGATTCTTCAAGACGTTGAGCCATCCAGTACAACTGTCCCAGCTCCCTGTAGGCAGGAGCATAGTTCGGATCGAGACTGATTGCTTCTTCAAAATATGGCCTTGCTGCAGTAAGACTCTTTCCTCTTACATATATGCTGCCAATCTTCATGGCGGCTGTCGGGGATTTGGGATCTGCAAACTGGGCCAGATTATAATTTTTGATCGCATTTGAACCATCATTGGCAGTAATATATATATCACCTGCTATCAGATAGATCTCGGGATTCTTTGAATCAATTGTAACGGCCTGCCTTATAAGAGGCAATGCGGCAGCTGTATCTACCTGCTTTTCCTTAATATATGATTCTGCGATCTTGGCCAGTGCAAATGCATAATCCTTTGCTGGAGGAACTATCCTTTTCAGATTTTTGTATGGAAGAAGAAAACTTTTTGCCTTGGTCCGCATCTCAGCTGCGGTTTTGTCATCACCCTGGAAAAATGCGACTTTTGCAAGACCTATATAGTTCAGAGGATCATTTGGATTGGCATTTACACCTTTCTGATATGTTTCTTTTGCATTATTTGCTGCAAGTGTAAATGAATTGGAAATTGTATCTGCAAAATATTCCAGCAGATAGTTTTCACCAAGGTAATAATAATTCTTGGCATTTGATGGTTCTTTCTGTATCAGTTGCTGCAGAATCTGTCCGGCTTTGTCATACTGCTCACTTTTCGTAAGCAGCAGAGCTGAAGCAAGATCCTGCGCATGGATGTTCCCTGCGAACAACCCTGCCATAAACACTCCCAGAAAAAATCCTTTGGTAAAAATAGAACGTTTCATAGCTGTTTTTTTATTTTGGTTCCAATAATACTAATTTTTCTTATACTCTGTTGAATTACTGACTTATTATTATCTTTTTTTATATTCTTAATAACTCACTCCTCATCTCTCATCTCTCACCACTCATCTCTCACCACTCATCTCTTACTCCTCACTCCTCACTCCTCACTCCTCACTCCTCACTCCTCACTCCTCACTCCTGATCTGCACCAGCCTTATCGGCATAGTTGCAGGGACCAGCCCCGATTTGAGGACTATCCTTTGTCCCTGTTCTGCAGTTGCCCACTGTATAAAACCAGAACCAAGTCCTTTAAAGGTTTCTCTTGTGATCAGAAAAACTTCCCTTACAAAAGGGTATGATTTATCATATATCCATCCCTGGTCCGGCCTGTAATATGATCCGTCATCTATCAGTGGCCTGGAAACAGCCAGAATGTTAACCTTTTCGGCATAGCTCATGCTCTGTGGATCGTGTTTGTCACTTATCCAGTTGACACTTACAATTCCAAGGGCATCTGGGTTTCTTGATACAAAATCAATCACTTCCGGATTTGAATTGACTGCATAGAAATTTGAGGGCAGTGATCCGGTAATTTCAAATAACTCCTTAAAATATCTTATGTTTCCAGATTTTGTGTTGTCGAAAATCACTCTGATATCACCAAGCTTTGACCTTGAATCGAGATCGCTCCATCTGACAGCTTTGCCGCTGAAGATGTCTTTTACCTGGTCATATTTAAGCAGTGTGTCTTTGTTCTGTTTATTTGTCACCAGTGCAAGCCCGTCATATGCAAATGTTATTGTTCTTGCCACTATAAGACTGTCTCTGAGATATTTGATCTGGTCGTCAGTAAGTTTTCTGCTGGTCACAATAACCTTGACGGAATCGCGCATGAAGTCATTTATTACATCAAATTCAGGTTTATATTGAGGTTTGATCTTTGCATTGGTATATAGCTGAGTAAAAGTAAAAACCTCTGTATCAATAAGCGGCTGAAATGATTCGTCGACCGTAATTTTGATATTTCCCCTTGTCGGAGTTTCTTCCGTTATCGCACTTCCCCCTCCTTTGCATGAATACAGTGCCATCAGTGGAATCATAAAAGCGGTAATGACTACCAGACTAAGTCTGTCGCAAGATGAGCTGGAAAATAAATTATTGCAGATAAATCTTATCTCCCGGAAGACGAACTTAAAATATATTCTTATCAATCTTAAAACATTCATGGTAGCAAAATATTTTGTCATAGCTATAACACCATACTGCAAAGTGTATGCCAGAGCAATTTTCGTGAAATGTGTCAGGAGGATCCGGATTCAGTTTTCATCCTTATCCCTGGTAAAAAAAGCGTCTACTATCTGTTTATATGTAACAAATACTCTGTAAACTCCGTAAAGTAAAAAGGTACCTCCCAGTATTCCCAATATAGCTTTATTCATATTTAAGAACCTGTCAGCAAAGAACAGGAAGAAAATTCCGCCTCCCAGATAAAACATTACCATGA
>CAYQZL010000132.1:0-11640 GCA_964421975.1 uncultured Rikenellaceae bacterium | reverse complement strand
CCCCCAAAACCCCCTATCCTACAATCTTTCCCTACACGACGCTCTTCCGATCTGGGGGAAAATCTTGATATCCTGGTAGTAGAAAATGCAGGTTATCCCGATCTTATTCACCGCCGTGCAGTCTTCTTTGTTGATAAGAAATTCTTTATCATTGTTGATGAAGCATCCGGCGATGCTGCAGGTGATGTGGATCTTCATTTCCAGCTGGCTCCCGGAAAAGCAATTTTCGATAAGGATAAATTCTCTGTAGTTTCTGATTTTGCGGATGGCTGGAATGTTAAAGTAAAGGCGATGAAACAATCAGGAATGGGCCTCATTGAAGAGGAGGGACAGGTTTCATTTCAGTATACAAAAAAGGAACAGCGACCGGCTTTTTGTTTCAAAATCAGGAAGGAACAAAACTCACAGACTGTCAGATTTGTCACTGCTATAATACCTTATACCGGATCACAACCTGTTGTCAGGTTAAGAATGACCGGAAATTCTGAACCGGGAGGTCCGGAACTTTTTCTAAAGGTTAAATCAGGAGGTATTTCCAGAGTGATAGGATATGAGCTGGCAGGGGCAAATGCAACAAAGGCACAAAGGCAATAAGGCACAAAGGTGCGAAGGTTCAAAGGTTCAAAGGTTCGAAGGTTCAAAGGTTCAAAGGTTCAAAGGTTCAAAGTTTTAAAGGTGCGAAGGTTCAAAGGATCTCTGAATGAATATAATAAAATATCGATCGGATAACTGTTAATTTTAATCTGCTTACTATGGGAACACGTATTTTTCTCCGGATGGGATTAATTTATGCTTTATTTCTCCTTGGATTACCGGCTTCCGGGTTTTCTCAGACAACTCAGAACTACGGGGACAAGATAAAGAAGTTGCAAAATCCCATAACAGAACAATATATCAGGACAAAACTCCGCAAGAGCACGCCCCGGCTGATTCTTACGCCTGAAATTGAACGGGTGCTTAAGTTTAAACTTATGACTGATCCCGTAGTTAAAAACTACTATGCTGCCATGAAGATCAATGCAGGGGAGATACTGGAGAGTCCGGTTCTCACGAGGAATGTTATCGGGCGCCGTTTACTGGGCACATCCAGATCAATGCTGCACAGGATGACTGTTCTTTCAATGGTATACAGAACAGACAGGGACCCGGCTATCCTGAAACGTATAAATGAAGAGCTTACCGCTGTATGTAATTTTTCTGACTGGCATCCGTCCCATTTTCTTGATGTTGCTGAAATGTCACTTGCAGTAGCCCTGGCTGTTGACTGGGTCGGTCGCTGGCTGCCAAAAGCGACAACCGAACTTGCAAAGAAATCACTTATTGAAAAAGGGATAAATCCCAGTTTTGAAAAAGGAAATTATGGCTGGGTAAATGGTACAAATAACTGGAACCAGGTATGTAACGGTGGTATGATCGCAGCAGCATTAGCGGTTGCTGAGAAAGATCCTGAACTGGCTGCCAGAACAATAAGCAGATCCCTGGATGGTATGCCCGATGCATTAAAACAATATGCTCCCGGTGGTGTATACCCCGAAGGTGCGACTTACTGGGGTTACGGTACCAGTTTTTCAGTGGTCACATCATCGTTGCTTGAAAGCGCTTTTGGTACAGATTTTGGCATTGCCGCTTACCCTTCATTCATCGAAAGTGCTGATTTCAGGTTACTGACAGTAGCTCCGTCAGGGCAATATTTCAATTTTGCAGATTGTGGCGATAGTGAAGGAACAGATGGTGATATAACTCTTGCATGGTTCGCACAAAAAACCGGTAATTCCCTGTATCTGCAGAAAGAAAAATTCCTTATTCCTCCTGAATCCATGGGAACTCTTTCCAGACTTGCCGGTGCAGGGCTGATCTGGCTTTCACAGTTTAAACCTGAAGCAGAAACATCACTGCCTGCTGTATGGAAGGGTGAGGGATCAAATCCGCTAATAATATTCAGAGGCGGAAAGGATGATCCACATAAATATTACTTTGGTGGTAAAGGAGGGAGAGGTAACCTTAGTCACGGTAACCTGGATGCCGGCAGCTTTGTTTTTGAACTTGACGGTGTAAGATGGGTTATCGATCCGGGAGTTCAGGATTATAACAGCCTTGAACAGGCCGGATTTGATCTATGGGGGCAATGCCAGGATTGCGAAAGATGGACACTGCTTACCAAGGGTAATCATGGACATTCGACACTTACTGTGGATGATTCACGCTTTAAGGTAGATGCAACTGCACCAATCATTGATTTTACAGAAAACCCTGTTCCGGAGGCAACAGTGGATCTGACACCTGTTTTTGGAGGACGTCTTAAAAGTGCTCACCGGAAGTTTATTAAAGACACAGACCATTCAATTACAATTGAGGACAGGCTGGTATTACAGGATACAACAAAAAGCCTTACCTGGGCTCTGATGACCACAGCTGAAGTAATTCCTTTACCTGACGGAGCTATACTGAAACAGGATGATAAGGAGTTGATATTGAAGATATATTCACCTGCAGGAGTCAGAATATCGACAATAATGATGGACCCTCCTCCCCTGAAGCTTGACAGAAGGATAAGCGGTCTGAAAAGGATTGAAATAAGAGTGCCGGCTTATCACCTTGACAAAGATGAAGGATTTATTAAAGTAAGACTGACAGCTCCGGAATAAACCGTCTGCCCTGAACAAAATACTGCACACTTTTAAGCAACTGTGTTTATTTTTTATTTTATTCGCTATCTTGGGCAGATAAATACTGCTTTATATGATCACAGGTATACTCAGAGAAAAAGGAAGCGAAAACAGAGTGGCTATGCTTCCCGGTGAAGCAGCTCTGCTTAAGAAACTTGGACCGGAATTACTCGTGGAGAACAATGCAGCAATTAAAGCATATTTTTCCGACGATGATTATATAAGAAACGGTGTTACGCCTGCATCACGAAAAGAAGTTCTCTCCGGATCAGACCTCTTGCTTTCTGTCAATCCTGTTCCGGAAGAGGATCTGGATCTTTGTCATAAAGGTCAGGTTCTCTGTTCAGTGGTTAATGTTGCTGAAAAACGTGAATGGCTGGAGAAGGCAAGAACCAATGGTCTTACTGTGCTTGCTCTTGACATCATTCCCCGGACCACCCGTGCACAGGCTATGGATATCCTCTCTTCCATGGCAACAGTCTCAGGATATAAGGCAGTGCTCGAAGCTGCAAGCCTTTTACCAAGGTTTTTCCCAATGTTCATGTCAGCTGCCGGTACAATAAAACCTTCCAGAGTACTAATACTTGGTGCAGGTGTTGCCGGTTTGCAGGCAATAGCCATTGCAAGGAAACTCGGAGCGATTGTTGAAGTGTTTGATGTAAGATCAGCTGTCAGAGAGGAAGTTAAAAGCCTCGGAGGTAAATTTATTGAAGTGGAAGGAGCGACTGAAGATGCATCAGCCGGAGGATATGCCGTGGAACAGACCGAAGATTTCAAAAGGAAACAGAGAGAACTGATACAACAGCGTGCAATAGCGGCTGATGTTATTATAGCAACAGCACAGATCCCGGGGAAAAAAGCACCTGTTCTGATTGTGAAGGAGACTGTCGCTTCTATGAAACCCGGATCGGTCATTATTGATCTCGCTGCTTCAACAGGAGGGAATTGTGAACTCACTCAAAATGGTAAAACAACAGAAGTGAAAGGGGTCAGAATAATCGGGAAATCCGATTATCCTTCTGAAATGCCCGCTGATGCAAGTAAAATGTTCGGAAGCAATATTATTAATCTCCTGAAAATATTACTTGACAAAGATGGAAACTTAGTCCTTAATATGGAAGATGAAATCATAAATGGCACCACTGCAGTTCATGCAGGAGAGTATGTAAGCCAGAGGGCCAGACAATTGCTAAATATCTAACAGATCTTTATATGGAAAATATATTGAGCTTTTTCTTGCAGCACAGAGAGGCAATATTCATTGTGATCCTTTCTGTTTTTCTTGGAATAGAAGTAATAAGTCATGTTCCGGCAATTCTTCATACGCCTCTGATGTCAGGGGCTAATGCCATTCACGGAGTAGTTATAATTGGTGCGATCATAGTTATGGGACATGCAGAAACCACCGGAGCTATGATCCTTGGATTTCTTGCAGTTGTGCTTGGTACCCTTAATGTAGTCGGCGGATTTGTTGTGACCGACAGAATGCTTGAAATGTTCAAGAAAAAGAAATAGGCCCATTGATAATGCTAAATCTCAACAGAATGAATGAACTTTCTCAATTCTCTTTTGGTATCCCGGTATTGGAGATAACCTATGTTATTTCTTCTGTACTTTTCATTATGGGGCTTAAAATGCTTAGCCATCCTCTTACTGCAAGGAGAGGGAATATACTTGCATCCTTCGGGATGGGATTTGCCATACTGGCAACTATCATTTTTCATCAAAAAGACGGGGAACCGATAAAGAATATACCCTGGATCATTGCCGCAATAATTATTGGAACGATTATAGGCTGGATTATTGCAAAGAAGGTCAGGATGACTGCAATGCCCCAGCTGGTATCATTTTTCAACGGTATGGGAGGAGCAGCGGCAGCTCTTATATCCATGATGGAATTTCCTCATATTAGGACCGATCTCATTACGCAACACGGAATGGCAAACGGTCAGGTCCTGGCAATTCTCCTTGGACTTGTGATCGGAACAGTATCATGGGCAGGAAGTATGATAGCTTTTGGAAAACTTGACGGTTGGATAGGTGACCTGAGAGTAAAGGCAATGAAGTATGTCAATATTGGAATTCTGCTGGTATTGATTGGAATGGTGGTATACATTATGACCAGGGATGTTGAAGCTGCTTCAGAACTTACACACTGGATCTATATTATATTCGCTGTTGCAGTTATCTATGGTGTTCTTTTTGTAATGCCGATTGGAGGTGCTGATATGCCGGTGGTAATATCCCTTCTTAACTCATTTACCGGTGTTGCAGCAGCTATGGGAGGCTTTCTCTACAATAATCAGGCTATGCTGACCGGAGGTATCCTTGTCGGATCAGCAGGAACCATTCTGACCATCCTGATGTGCAAGGCAATGAACAGATCATTGCTGAATGTTATTGTAGGTGTTTTCGGCGGAGGTGGACAGGCTAATATAGAAGTTGCGGGGTCAATAAAGGAAATATCTCTTTCAGATGCAGCCGTACTGCTCAGCTATTCAAAAAAGGTCGTTATTGTACCGGGTTACGGCCTTGCTGTAGCTCAGGCACAACATATATGTCACGAACTGGATAAGCTTCTCGACGAGAAAGGAGTGGAGGTAAAATACGCCATACACCCTGTTGCCGGCCGTATGCCGGGCCATATGAATGTATTACTGGCTGAGGCCGATGTCCCTTATGAACAGCTGATTGAAAGCGATGAGATAAATCCCGATCTGCCAAATACGGATGTGGTTATTGTAATTGGCGCTAATGATGTGGTTAATCCAGCAGCAGAGGACGATCCGTCAAGCCCTATTTACGGAATGCCCATTGTTAAAGCCAGGGAGGCAAAGAATATAATTGTCATGAAAAGAGGAATGGGAAAAGGCTATGCAGCAATAGAGAATCTGCTATTCTTTGATAATAAAACCAGAATGCTGTTCGGTGATGCCAAGACAAGCCTTCAAAACCTTGTTAATGAGGTGAAAAGCCTTTAGTCTGACTAGAGGATTCATTCAGTTACAGCTTTATTATTGCTGATTAAAACGATAAATCTGTAAGGTCTCACTGAACCCCGGGAAAATTGAGGCAATATTTGCTACGATGTAGAAATTCACAATAATGGATCCCCGGAAAGAAAGATTATCCTTGGTCCGTAATGCTTTATCTCAGGAAGGTATTGATGCCTGCATTATTCCACTTTCTGATACTCATATCCAGGAGTATGTCCCGGACCATTGGAATGTTGTCAGCTGGCTTACAGGTTTTACGGGATCCTCAGCCATTGTTCTGATTACTAAAGATCTGGCAGAAATGTGGACCGATTCGCGTTATCTGATACAGGCTCGCAATGAACTCAATGGATCAGGATTTGATACCTTCAGACCTGTTTCGTCACGGAAAAGAGATTCTTCCGACTGGCTTGAAGAAAAGATCCCTTATGACAGCAGTGTTGGTTTCGACGGCAGAATAGTGTCGGTAAGCTTCTATAAAAGACTTGTTAAAAGACTGATAAACAAAAATGTAAGATTCTTTGATGATTTTGATCCGGTTAGTGCGATATGGACCGGCAGGCCTGCAATGCCCTGTTCATCTTTATGGGAACATCCTGCTTCATATTCCGGCAAAGACCGGGCTCTGAAAATTTCCGAGGTAAGGGATAAAATGCAAAAAAGAGAGATCAGCTTTCATCTCCTTACTTCTCCCGACGATATCATGTGGCTTTTTAACCTGAGAGGCCATGACCTGTTATACAGTCCGGTAGCTATTTCATTCGCATTGATTGGGCCGGAACGGATATTTTTCTTTATTGATCAGAACCGGCTGCCGGGAAATATCCCGGAGAAATTGATGCAATCTGATATCACTGTCCTTCCATATGAGAGTATAACAGAAACACTGTCAGCTATTGACGAGAGATCCGTAATGCTTATTAATCCTGCAACCACATCAGTCAGCATCTTAAATTCCATTCCAAAAACTCTTCAAATAACTGAGGATGTCAGTATCCCTTCACATTTAAAATCAGTGAAAAACAGGACAGAGATCAGGAATATTGAGAAAACAATGATAAAGGATGGAGTTGCCCTTGTCAGGTTTTTTTATTTCCTGGAGAATAATTCAGGAAAACTGCCTCTGACAGAAATTTCACTTGCTGACAAGCTTCATGAATTAAGGTCGTTGGAAGATGATTTTCTCGTACATTCATTCTCACCCATTACAGCTTTTAATGAGCATTCATCGATGCCTCATTATTCTGCCACAGCTGATTCTGACGCAGTGATTACAGAAGAAGGTATCTTACTTGTCGATTCGGGAGGGCATTATATGGGAGGTACTACGGACATTACCAGGACTATATCACGAGGAAAAACCACGGAAAAGCAAAAGAAAGATTTCACTCTTGTACTTAAAGGTCATATACGTCTGGCAGGATCAAAGTTTCCTGCCGGTACAAAAGGATTTCAACTTGATATACTGGCACGTGAAGCATTATGGCAGACAGGTATTGACTATGGTCACGGAACAGGTCATGGGGTGGGATATTGTCTCAACGTCCACGAAGGTCCCCAGAATATAAGTCCTGCCGTAAATATAACTGCTCTCGAACCGGGAATGATTTTATCGAATGAACCTGCCATTTACAGGGAACACGAATACGGTATTCGTACGGAAAACCTTATGCTCTGTTATGAGGATGAAGAGACTGAATTCGGCAGATTCCTGAAATTTGAGACACTCTCCCTGTGTTATATTGATAAGACCCTTATTGATAAATCTTTGTTGGGTAATGATGAGATTAAGTGGCTTAATGATTATCATTCTGAAGTATATGAAAAGCTAAATCCCTTCCTGAGTGATGATGAAAAGAAATGGCTCAGGGAAAAGACAGAACAATTATGATCCGGTATCCGGCAAACCGGTGCCGTCATTTTTATTAAACCATTAAAGGATACTTATATGATCTGCAGATTTTTAAATGAAAAATTATCACGGATACTGTTTTTTATGGCAGTATTGTCCGCAGCATGTTCAGGTGTTAACAATGAATTTACCGCATATAATCTAAAATGTGAGCATCTTGTGGAGCCTTTGGGTATTGACAATGCAACTCCAAGGTTTACATGGCAGATTAAAGATACAAGGATGGGGGCCGGACAGAAAGCTTACAGAATTTTTGTTGGAAGTGATCCGGAAGATGTTGCAAAGGGGAGGGGAGATGTATGGGAATCGGGAGAAAAGGAATCGGATTTCATTCTTGCAACCTACGGAGGAAAAGCTCTGGAGCCGCTTAAAAAGTATTACTGGAGTGTTCAGATCCGGGATAATAAATGTGATTTGTCAGCAATATCAGATGTTGCTTCATTCGAAACAGGAATGATGAGGTCTGCTACATGGAAAGGAAGCTGGATAAGTGATTCACGAGATGTCGTTATTAAACCTGCTCCTTATTTCAGAAAATCATTCAATGTTCCGGGAGAGATTTTGTCTGCCCGCGCTTATATAGCAGCTGCCGGGCTGTTTGAATTGTATATAAATGGCTCCAGGGCAGGGGATCACAGGCTTGATCCCACTTATACCCGTTTTGACAGACGAACTCTTTATGTCACACATGATATCACCGGATTGCTGAAAAGCGGAGAGAATGCTGCAGGAGTGTTGCTGGGGAACGGCTGGTATAATCACCAGTCAACAGCAGTCTGGTTTTTTCATGAAGCCCCCTGGCGCTCAAGGCCCAGGTTTTGTATGGAAATTCATGTCAGGATGAAAGACGGATCTGAAGTCATCATTCCGAGCGGTACTGATTGGAAAACAGCACTCAGTCCGGTAATTTTCAACAGTATTTATACGGCTGAACATTATGATTCAAGGCTTGAGAAGGATGGCTGGAATAAACCCGGATTTAATGATAATGACTGGAATAATGCCATCTATGTACCTGCTCCATCACAGAATATCGTTGCCCAGGCTATGCATCCGGTAAGGGCGGAAGACGAAATTATGTCGAAGAAAGTAAGCAGGACAGACAACAGAACATGGGTATTTGATCTTGGAAGGAATATTGCCGGTGTCAGCAAAATAAGGCTTAGCGGTGAAGCCGGGACAGTGATAAGGCTGAAACACGGAGAAAGACTTAATCCTGACGGAACTGTGGATCAGTCAAATATTGATGTTCATTACCGTCCTACAGATAAAAGCGATCCTTTTCAGACAGATATTTTTATTCTTTCCGGTAAGGGAGAAGAGACATTCATGCCGCTTTTCAATTATAAAGGATTCAGATATGTTGAAGTGACATCCGACAGACCGGTTTCGCTGAATAACAGCAGCCTGTCGGGATTCTTCATGCACAGCGATGTCCCTCCTGCAGGATATGTTATTTCCTCAGATACCCTTTTGAATAAAATATGGTGGGCAACCAACAATTCTTACCTTTCAAATCTTTTTGGTTATCCGACAGATTGTCCGCAGAGGGAAAAAAACGGCTGGACGGGTGATGCGCATATTGCAATTGAAACAGGGCTTTACAATTTCGATGGAATAACCGTTTATGAGAAATGGCTTAATGATCATCTCGATGAACAGCAACCAAACGGTGTTCTTCCTGCAATAATTCCCACCAGCGGATGGGGATATCACTGGGCCAACGGTCCCGACTGGACAAGCACTATAGCCATTATACCATGGAATATTTATCTGTTTTATGGCGATCCATACCTGCTGAGATTATGTTATGATAATATAAAAAGATATGTTGATCATATCACTGAAAGAAGTCCGTCGGGACTTACCGACTGGGGGCTTGGTGACTGGATACCTGTAAAATCGGTTTCACCGCGGGAACTGACTTCGTCCGTATATTATTATGTGGATGCAACAATTCTTGCAAAAGCTGCCAGACTTTTCGGAAATGATGAAGATCATGAAAAGTACAGCAGTCTGGCCGGGCGGATAAAAAATGCAATAAATGACAAATATCTGGATGAGGAGAAAGGGATTTACGGCTCTGGTTTCCAGACTGAACTGTCTATTCCTCTCATGTGGGATATAGTGCCTGATGATCTTAAGGAAAAGGTCGCATCGAATCTGGCAGAGAGAATTAAATCAGATAATTATCATATTGATGTGGGTTTACTGGGTTCAAAAGCCATTTTGAATGCACTAAGTGAGAACGGTTATCCCGATATCGCCTTCAGACTTGCCGTGCAGGATACTTTTCCTTCCTGGGGCTGGTGGATAGTTAATGGTGCAACCACTTTGTACGAAAACTGGTCGATCAATCCCGAATCAGACATTTCAATGAACCATATAATGTTTGGAGAAATAGGAGCATGGATGTACAAATCACCCGGAGGAATATTTCCTGACGAGAATCAGCCCGGGTTCAGGAATGTGATCCTTAAACCACATTTTGTTAACGGACTGGATAAGTTTGAAGCATGTCATGAAGGACCTTACGGAAAGATTATTTCATCATGGGAGAGGGAAGGAAATGGAGTAATATACAGTATCACTCTTCCCGCAGGAAGTACAGCAACTTTCTATCCAGGAGAAGGAGAGGTCCTGGAAGATGGAAAGAACATACGTGAAAACAAATATATCACTCCTTCAGTTGATGGTAATGAACACTCATTCCAGCTTGCATCAGGGAAATATGTTTTCACAATAGAAATACCCGGGAATAATTAATCTCCCGGCCTTATTGTTTCAATGACACTTGAAGGATCCACTACCGGAAATTCAGTGACCCTTAATTTCGCACATCCGTAAGGTACAAGCCTTATGATTTCCGGATTAAGACTGGTTTTGACAGGACTGTGAGGAGGCAGGGCTGCTGAGTTGTTTTTCATTGTCCATTCCGGTATTCTCACCCCTCTTGCCGTTATAACTACAGGAGCATCTTTCTCCCATTTTATATATTTACCTGAATCAGCCGACCATATCATATCACCCCTGTCGGCAAAAGGATATTTCTCAATTTTGTTATCAGTAATATCAAATCCTCTCGGCAGAGTTTTTTCATCCACTAAGAGTGCGTAATTCCATGAACTCAAGGGATATATTTCCCAGTCAACACTACCCTTGTATCCGAAATTGTCATAATTCAGCTTAACGCTCTTATACTCTTTATCGATTTGCAGTGAATAATAAAGAGGTCCTCTGAGTAAGGATACCGAGTTATTGTATCTTTTTTCGGTTCTTAAGTTCATGGGGATGTTTATGGTTATCACATCACCCTTTTCCCATTTCTCAATTAGTTTTACAGATGATCCTGCTTTGCCTTCAGCAGATCTGCCTTTATAGCTGATGGACATATTTCCTGCCCATCCGGGGATTCTCAGGTATATGGGGAACTTTACATCTTTATCAGGATTGATGGTCAGTAATATTTTTCCGTTAAAGGGGTAATTTGTTTCCTCTTTGATCGTAACCCTTATCCCGTTTCCGACTGTGGCTTTTACCGTACATGGACTATAAGCAACTGCTGCCAGGCCGTTGTCATTTGTTGCCATCCACAGATTTGCTGCGAATTTGGGCCATCCCTGATGCATGTTTGCCAGGCAGCACGCGAAATTGGGCATCAGCCCGTAGATATTTGAATAATTACCGTTAGTGGACCAGTCCCTTTTATCTCCGGTGACAAGAACCTGGTTTGACTGCTGATCATACTGGTGAGCCCACATATCGGGAGTCATTGTTCCGGGAAGTGCGTTGAAAGTCAAAAATTCAAGTCTGTCAGCCAGACTATTGTCTCCGAAGATTGCATATAGTTCTTCAAGAGAGTACATATATTCAACAACTGCACATAGCTCGGTACCCCGGTCAGGACTTTTACCTGAAAGATGTTCATCCCCTGAAAATCTTCCTCCTGCCTGTCCGTGATGGCGATCATATTTCCTTATTCCTTCAAAAACAGCATCACGATATCTATTATCGCATGAATGCTGGTACCAGAGGCCGGGATATTTTATTGCCATTCAGTTATTTA
>CAYQZL010000131.1:0-11662 GCA_964421975.1 uncultured Rikenellaceae bacterium | reverse complement strand
AGATTACCTCCGTTTGCAATTATGTCATTTTTAAGCGCTTCTATCACCCTGGCTTTACGGTCATCGGGGACTTCCATTCTCAGTGCAAATATATTACCTCCGTATTTGCCGTAAGAGCCACCCTCAGGATCAAAAAACTTCTGCATAAAAGCATTTCGTGTCTTTTCTGCAGTTACTTTATACCTTTCAGCGTCCTCTCTCTTACCCAGAATGCCTGCAACTTTTGAAGTAATATCAGCGCATCTACACAGATAAAAAGTATGTACCAGATTGTCCGGAGGCAGTTCATATGGTGCAACCCATTCTCCCAGGTTCATCCACCTCAGCGGTTTGCCATCTCTCCCTTTAGCCTGTGAGAACATAATACCTTCCTCATCTGTCCATGTAAGCATATATCTGATATATCCTTTCATTGCTTCATAACTATCGCGAAGAATATCTGTATCTCCGTAATGCAGCCAGAATTCCCAGGGCATTACTGAAATTGCAGCTCCCCAGGCAACTCCTCCTCCACACCCCGGCTGCCATGGGGCTCCATTGGGCACATAGCCTGTTTCAGGGTTGGATGATCCGATAATATCATTTATCCATTTATTATAGAAGGCTCTTGAATCAAAGTTATGCATTACAGTAACACAGGCGACCTGGCCATCACCTGTATAAGGAGATCGTTCCCTGTTCGGACAATCACTTGCAATACCACCATGCATATTATCGGTCTGACTTCTCCACCATATCCTGTTTATATCTTCGAACAGTTTATTGGAGCATTCAAACCTTCCTGTTGTCTCGACATTTGTATAGACAGCTTCGGCAGTAATCTGTCCCTCCTTCAACTCGCCCGGCCAGTTTATTATTTCCACCTCCCTGAAAACAAACCAGTTAAAGCGTGCATGATAAGATTCGTTCAAACCGCTTTTCATTATATATGAATTTTCTCCTGAAGGTGTCTGGTGGATATATTTTATCTCGATCTTCCTGCCTGCTTCACCGACGAAATTTTTAAGATGGATCCAGCCTGAGATTTCCTCCCCGAAATCAATCCTGTAATTACCGTCAGCGGTTTTCTCAGTTTTTACAGGACTGAGGATTTCCATAACACGGTCAGGGTGAGCCATATGAGCCCTCATTTTACCTTCCGGCGCCTTTTTCAGAGATACTCTTTCCCAGCGTGAATCATTAAATCCGGGAGTGCACCAGCCAGGTTGTTCCAGACGTGCATCATAATGTTCCCCGTAAAAAACCATATCCATAAGTATCGGACTCCTTGAGGCTTTCCAAGTTTCATCGCTTACAATAGTTTCCTCGCTCCCGTCATCATAATTTATATGAAGCTGAAGTATAAAACGTGGCGTTCCATATCCTCCCGCCCAGTATTTTGCAGGATTGTAAAAACCATTGCCCAGTATTGAGCCCAGTGCATTGGGTCCGTTCACAAGCTTATCACTGACATCATAGGCAAGGTACAGCACTTTATATTCGAGGAAATTATCGGGAAGCGGAATATTTTCCTTCGGCAGCGACGGACGTTTTCCATAATTAGTCTGATTAGGCACCAAAACATCATTCCCGACTTTTTCACCATTAAGGTATAGTTCGAAGTAACCGAGTCCTGTGACATAGGCAACTGCCCCGGCCACTTTCTTTGAGATGTTGAATTCCCTTCTCAGGAGTGGTGCAGGAGGAGGTAATTGTTCCGGAAGCTTTGCATTCGGATTTGATGGTTTCGGCAATGTTGCCTCACCCTGCCACGGGGCACCTATCCATTTTGCTTTCCAGTCACCGGGATTCAGCAGTCCCATCCTCCAGAATGCAGGCTGACTCCAGTCAGACATAATTCCTTTTTTGTCCCATACTCTTACCTGCCACCAGCACTCCTGACGTGAGACAAGTTGTTTGCCATTATACCGTATGTTTACGGACTGATCTGACAGAATTTTCCCGCTGTTCCAGAGATCGGCTTTTCCTGAGATCAGTATCTCCCTGCTTCCTGCAACTCTTATCTCCCAGGCAGTCTGTACCTGGCCCCTTTCGCCTTCATCCGCGCTATTGATCCATGAAAGCCGGGGATCAGTAACATCTATAACCGCAGGATCTTTCATGTATTCACATGAGAGATCAACAGGTTTGATTTTTGCATCAATCAAAACAAGAGGAAATAAAAGGAATAAAATAAGTAATACTTTGATTTTCATATAATAGTTTTTATTCTATTTAATTCATTAATATTCATGATTTACTGTAATCCTTTGTGTCCTTAGTGTGAACTTTGTGCTCTTTGTGGTTAACGTATAATTTTATTTAACCACAAAGGGCACAAAGGAAATCACAAAGGGACACAAAGGTTATATATAATATAAGCTAAACGAATATATTATGGATACAACATTCAATAAGTCAGGATAATATATTGGTAATCAATCAAAATCAACCCCGATCTCAGTCTCTCCCATTGTCATTTCAGGTTCCAGGTCTTTGAATTCCCTGTAAAGATCTTTTTCCGGATAACCGATCCTTACCGTGAATTTATTATTGCTGAACACTTTCGGATTAAATTCATTTCCTTTTATCCTGACAATATATTCAAGTTCACCGGTTGATTGATTTATTATTTCCACAACCGGATCCGGATCACCTTTAATTTTCAATGCCGGAAGCCAGCCTGTTTCCTTTCTTCCATAGTTATCCATCTGGTTAATTGTCAAAGGCCATCCCGGGAACTGACTTTCCGTAACCGGAGCCGACACATCACTCAGGAAGTGCCATGCTTCCAGGGTAATATCTCGTGTTTCCCTGTCAAAAATTACAAATCCAAGACCGCCGGATTTTTTGTTTTGCATTTCATATCTGTCCTGAATACCACCGAATTCCCCCGGATTACCTATTGCATAAACATAATTAGGATTACCGAATGCATCTCTGTATTCGCCTGTATTTGGCAATCCGTGAGCAGGCCTGTTACTTATGGGATAATTCAGTTCGTCTGGACGGAACCATCGTGAATATCCGACAGCTATTGCAGGTGGAACGAATGACCAGCCTGCATCACGATAGTCACTTATGCCATACTGTACCAGAGAAGGTATATGCTGGTCCCCGGAAAGATGAAATACAAAAGCTTTTCTCATGATTTCCAAAGCTTTATCCCGACCTTTTTTAGGCCATCCTCCTGAATCCATATCTCCCAGCAAAAATCCGTCAAACTGTCCGTGATGAGTTGCTACATTTGTAAAAAGCGTCTGCGACAGAAGCACTTTAATATCAACATCTTTCCAATTTTTTATCCAGTTTTCCAGGAATTCTTCCTGACGTTTTCCAAGGAATTGCAGATCAGGCCTCTCAAGGACAGAGGGATCTTTGAGAGGTTCTTTTATATGATCTTTTCTTCCTTCCCAGGTTGAGACCAGGTTAGGCCCCGACTTGAAGATACGGTCGCTGACTATGGCAAAGCTTATTCTTCCGTAATTCATTGCAGTATACCAGACTTTCATACCCTGTTCAATCGGAGAAGGATCCCAGGGATCGGGCAGATGTGCACACTGGGTGGTATTCACCACATTAACCATTTTAACCGTCTGTGTAAAACCTGTATAGTCATCTGTATTTGCGAGTCCTGTTGGCTTCGGAATACCTCCTCCCCCCCACAGGTTACCCTGGAAAACATCATGGTCATCAGGTGTGCAGACAGTTGGTCTGTCACGCATAAGATCACCAAAGGCCCATCCAAACATATACCATTTACCCAGATAATTGATAATTGCTGTATCTTCCGGTTCTCTTTTTATAGGGTAGCCTCCGTTCTGTTCATATATCTGGTCTCCTGAAAAATACATTACATCAGGATCTTTCTTTTTAAGGTTATTAAAGACCGGAGAATAAGGAAATCCTGTATGATACTGGCAGGTCATCACTGCCATTTTAAGTGGCCTGTCAAGAGGCTCTTTCCTGATTTTCCCGGTGTACTCATATACCGTTTCTTCTCCGAAGATATCCCTGCTGTTGTACAATATCCTGTATTCCTTTTCTGACGATGAATCCCATTTTTCAATCCTGAAAGTAACTGTCCGCGAATCAGGTTCCATTTCCTGAGTTCCTGAATTTGTCCATTTCCCGTCATTTTTAAACTGCAATTCGATGGTATGGTTATCATTATCCCCGACAGGCGGCATCTGGGCGGTCATTTTCATAACACCTCTGCTCAATGTGTACATTGTCCATAAAACCGGACCATACCTGTTTTCAGGTTTAAAACTAAACGCACTGCCGCTGATCTCGAGGTTATCGAACCAGAAACAGGGAGCATTGTTCTGAGACCGGGAGGTCCTGAAATTATTGACCAGTTGTACAATACCCGTGACAGGATTTTCCGGCCCTGATATTACTTCCGCAACCGGTGTTTCATTTGAATCAAGCACCTTTAAAATCAATTTGTATCCATCAGACTCTTTAGTCCCGCTTATCTCCAGAAAGAAATTTCCATAACCGAAACCGGAGGGCAGTTTCTTTGTGGTTTGACCAATAAAAGCATAACCCTCAGTGTTGATGCCGACATTTATCCCTTTCCCGAAATAAATTGCGGCCCTGTGATCATTTTCTTCCATGGCAACAGAACCGATCGTCAGACCTGCGGATCCCTCTGCATCTCCCTTTTCGTTAAGTCCCATCTGAAGCCTGATATTAACAGAACCATCGGATTTGTCCAGTACATAGGGCAGAACTGTACATGTGGCCTGTTGTCCCTTCCCCGTAAATTCAATCCGTCCGTTTCTGATCCTCCAGTCCTCAAGCGGTACCGTCCAGAAATCTTCTGAGATCCAGCACCTGTCATTTACAGTATCAAAATCATATACAACAGGTTTTATTTCCTTACTGCAGGATGATAATAAAAAAAACAGGAAAAGGATTAAGGTACTTGCAATAACACTTGATTTCATAGTCAGGTTTTTTTTAATAACTACATCTGTTTAACCTTGACCTTTGTGTATCCTTTGTGTATCCTTTGTGCCCCTGTCTGACTGGCGTCAGCCAGGCAGGCTTTGTGGTTTAAGTGAATTTTATTTTAAAACCACAAAGAGCACAAAGTTCACACGAAGGACACAAAGGATTAAAGTAAATTATGAACATTTATGAACAGAACAGATTAAATAACCTCTCTAAAGGAATTCTGTCCTGCGATAAAGCTATGCCATCCATGGTCTCTGACGATCCTTTATACCTGCAATTGTATCGAGAGCAATATTTACATCCTCAACGATCTGGAAATCATACATACCCAGACAAACAAAATCGGCTCCGTTGGTAAAAGCATATTTGAGACCGGTCTCCGGATCTATTGCACCGGCTGCAAGTACTTTAAAAGCGATCCATGGTTCTTTCAGAGATTCCATATATCTGATGGTCTCGGAAGGATCATAATCGAACATATTATCTTTCCAGGGCGATTCAGGATGTGCCGACCAGTAATTATGGCTGTGGCAGGTTTTTACCCAGAAGTCAGGTTTCAGTCCGTAATCAACACATGTTTTAATTGCTTCTATTTTATGAGCTCCAATGCCCGCCGGTTTTCCATGTCTGCGTATTTCTTCAAGTCCCTTACGGATAAGTTCCATACGTTCCTCAACAGTTCTTTTCAGCGGATCATTCCACGTTTCACTTGCCCAGCGGTCGGTTATCTCTCCCTGGCAATACAGTGCATCGGAGTTTACGGCAAGTGACATTGCAATACCTTTCTGAAAATCGAGGTTTATACCACAGTCGGAAATGAATTTCATCTTTCCCTTGAATTCATGGAGATATTTCTGATGTACCCTTCCGAGCTGCGGGTTGGTTATTATGGCATTAATTCCGCATTTTTCCGCCAGAGCCAGTGTCTGTATCACTTTTTCATCTGTATGATATGTCTTAACGAGCTTGGAAACATAGATAAGGTCACGTGAATGAGCCCATCCCCCTATAAGGTTTCCTCCCATTATTATCCGGCTGAGTTCAAACTGTGCAGGTTTCCCATCCTTATCGGTATAATTAATAACGGCTTTAGGTACCTGACCTTTAAGATCTTTCAAAGAAGCATAATTGAATTTGAGAAGAGTTGCACCGGAATTTGCGTCAATTCCCTCAACCTTAAGAAATTTCTCCTCGAAACTATCCCATTTTCTTTTTTTGTAAAGAGCATAAGCAAAAGCGCCAAGTGCAGGTACGGATATAAGATTTTTAATAAGCTCACGGCGGTAAAGCTTCGACTGATCCTGAGGAGGTGTATCGGGAATGGGCTTTCGTGCCTTTTCATCTTTCCACTTCCCGAACAGCCTGTCCAGCCCGAACAAATAATCTCTTGAGACAAATATGAATGCAACCAGAACGAAAAACTCGATCAGGTTCCTGTTAACCCAAAGATATGCTCCTTCAGCAGGAACGCCGAACATATATCCGGGGAAAGGAGGATATGCAACAAAGTAGAAAAAGAGCATGACTGCTCCAGCAAGGCTTGCCCATCTTGTCAGGAATCCAAGCATCAGACCAGCGCCGACAAGTATCATCCCCCATATATTCAGGAAATCAACAACTGCGGTCACAGAGGCGCTATCGGCCATTTGTAGAAAAAGCGGGGCGAATATCCATTTTGATCCGGCCAGATATGGAGCAGAACTCCATTCAGGTGTAATTATCTTCGCAATTCCTTCATAAAGAAAGTGCCAGCCTACTAAAATACGGACAATGGTCAATAACCATTGCAATGTCCTGTCAAACCTTTTTCCTCTTACAGATTCCATGAATTATTGTTTTATTACCTTGTTTTCCAAAAGATTTACAATATTATCAAATTTTTCTTTTAAATCCATATGCATCTCTGCCAGCTTCTTCCATTCATCAGAACCATAGACCCCGGCCTGAGAATAATCGAAAGGTGTGAATTTTATCTTCCTGGCAACTGCAGTCTTTCTGAACCTGAAATCAAATCCTGCCGGATCTGTAAACCCGGGGTCTGCAATAACCGAATGGAGATCATTACCTGAGGCTTGCCATTCTTTAAAAGATTTGTCGGCAAATCGTACATCTGATGACCTTGTATCCCAGTAACAGTTATAATCAGATAGCAAATTGAATTTATGCCAGTTACTGCTGAGCAAGCTTCCCTTATCATAATAAATAATATTATTTGTAAAGGAAAGTGATCTGTGTTCTTCTATCCTGGTTGCCTGAAGTTGCGATCTGATATTAAATGCCAGGATATTGTTCCTGATGATATTCTCTTTACCATAATGCTGATGAAAACCAGAATTCTTACAGGTATAAACCAGATTATTTTCCATTGTTATACCATATGAACCTTCATCTGTATATAATCCCCAGCCTCCGTAATCGAATGAATATACATGATGTATATGATTGTTTGAAACCTGTGTACCTTCTGAAGCTCCCAGGGTATATACTCCGCCCATATCGCAAAGCTCTCCCCATCCGAGATGATGGATATGATTGTATTTTATAATATTCCGTTTGGAAGGGCTGTGGGCATATCCCCAGATCCAGCCGACCGAGACCCCTGAATACCTCAGATTTGATATCTCATTATGAGTCAGCTTATTATCGCTTGCATGAAATATTATAATCCCGACAGCACATGGGAATACGTGACCCGCATCGGTAATGATATTATTATCTATAGTAATGTTATTAGTAAGGTCAGCCGGCAATGTCCGCAACACTGTCTCTCCAATTTTTATCCCGCCTGCCCCAAGATCATGCATATAACATTGGTTTACAAGGCAATTATTGCAAGCCCTGCGGAACCAGAAAGCCCAGGTACCGGTATGGGCAATTTCACAATTGATAAATGATATGTTATCTGCATAATCCAGGGTTATTACTGCATCAACCGGTGCAGCAGCCTGGGCCGGTTCATTTCCGGCTGGCGGCGTTCGGTAACCGGCAACAGAGAAACTTAAATTTTCAAACTTTATATTGCGAACTGTATTTTCCGGTGAATCACCTTTGATCTTTATGAACTCTTTCAGGATCGGAGCATGAAAAACGGTGTTTTGAATTGTTTCGCCTGGAAGAGGAATATAATAAAGGTATCCGGTCCGGTCGAGGAACCATTCACCAGGTGCATCGAGGGCTGACCTGTAGTTTTCGATCAGCCAGCGCGATTTATTGTTTATGGGGTTCCAGGGTTTCATGCCCTCACCTCCAGTAAAAAATGCCGGTTCAGAGGTGCTGAATGCCATAATTCTTTTCCTTGTATTATCCCAGTTATGATAAAAGATCACGAGAGCATCTTCATAATCCTGACTGCTGAATCCTGATAATGTTTCAAAGCAGGAGCTGTCAGCCATTATTTTCTGAACAGCTACCTGGGGCATTCTGCCTGTACCTTTTTCAGCTATGGTTTCCTCTACTTTTCTGACATACCAGAACCCTTCATTCGGGCTCTTTGCTCTTGTCGCCCGTCTGCCGTTTACATAAAGTTGTTCGAAATATGAATCATAATATGCAACCTGTGGAATGAAAGCCCTCCAGAGTTTATCATTCACCTTTTCAAATCCTTCTATTCCGACTCCAGCCCTGAAGATAGCCCTGGCTCCTTCTTCCGACCTGAATATCAATGGTGAAATATCACTGCCTGTATCCCGGCTATCCAGTTCGAGAGGTGTCAGCATCAGATATTCCCCATTAAGAGCGATTATTTCGACAGGCTCCTGAGGATTCTGAGTCCTTATGGTTCTGGCCTTGTCCCTGGCAGCTGTAAGAGAGGCAAGCGGATACTCAATCGTACCGGGATTGGTATCATTTCCCGCGGGAGAGAGATAAATTCTCTGTCCTGAACTAAACTGCTGACAAGTAAAAAACATTGTTACTATCAGATAAACAATAATTTGATGTTTCATCTCAGGTTTATATTTTAATATAACAAACTATTTATTTCCGGATTGAAAAACAAATAAAGCCGGAAAATTATTTGTAATTTTCTACTCATTATTAATCAGCTATAATATGAACAAATACAGAATAATAGCGATTCTGGCACTCTCACTGCTCATAATTGATGGCGTTCAGGCACAGACCTTAAAGGCTGGTGCAGCAGTCAGAAAGATAACACCGGATCCACTCCTTCCTGTATCAGGAGGTATAGGTACACCTGATCCAGTCAGCGAAAAGCGAGGCGATCTGTTTGCCCGTGCACTTGTACTCGAGAAGGGAGATGTACGGGTAGCGATAATAAGTGTTGATAATCTGGGCTGGACCTCTGTTCTGGGTAACAGATCAAGAGCTTTGATAAATGGTATTCAGCCTCAGAATATATTGATTGGTGCCACGCATACACACAGCGCTCCGGATGCATATGCGTTCCCCGACGAACAGGGAAAAAGCTTTGCCGATCTTAATTATCTTGACTGGTGCACAAAACAGATAGCAGATGCTGCAAATGAAGCATTAAAGAATCTGCAGCCGGCAGTTTTGAAAATTTCAGTGGGTGAGGCCAGGGATAAAATAGCTTACAATTATTATGCACCTGATCTATATGATCCCCGCTGTGGTGTTATACAGGCAATTGCCGCAGAGGGAATAAAAAAAGGCACGGCGATAGCAACTCTTGTTAATTATGCAATACATCCCGAAGTGATAGGTCCTGAAAGAGGTATATTATCTCCTGATCTGTGCGGACCCTTATATGAAAGGATTGAGTTGAAGGGTGGAGGGATTGCAATTTTCATGAACAGTGCACAGGGAGGAATGGTAACTGCAGATAATCGAAGGGAGAACGGTAAGGAGGAAAACAACTGGGAAGAATGTATACGTATCGGTGAATTACTTGCTGATGAAGCCCTGAGAATTGTATCTGGTGCAGAGATTCAAAAAGACCCGGAGATCTTATGCATATCACATATTATCAAATTTCCGGTTGAATCACCCGAAATGAAATATATTTTTAAGAATTCTCCGCTGAAGTTTCCGGGAAACAACTCCGATTCGGTCACGACAATGATCAATCTTGTCGAAATTGGTACCGCCCGCATCCTTACCATACCAGGGGAAGCTTTACCGAATATAGGATTTTATTTAAAGAGAAAAATGAATACACAACATCCTTTTCTGTTCGGCCTTACTAACGATGCATTCGGTTATATCCTCACAAAAGTCGACTTCAGAAGCTTTAAAAGATATGACTATATTACACGTACATCTCTTGGTGAGATGACCGGAGAGATATATACCAATGAAGCGCTGAAACTGATTAATGAAAATCAGATCTCAGATAATAAAAAGTAATAATATCAGGGATTGACAATTTTATTTCCGGATACCTGAATATATGGTCCCGACTTATTCCATCTTACTTTTATCTTAGAAATATACCACGTTTTCCCCTTATCGTTGTTACCCTGGAAGAAAAGGTAAGTTTTCCCATTCCTGTCACGAAATATATGTGGATGTCCCGATTCACTGGAATTCCATTCCCCGGGCTTGCCGTTTGTGAGGAAAGGATCATCCGATAATCTCTTCCAGGTAACAGCATCTTTGCTTACGGCGATTCCTATTTGCTGCGGGGCATTGTTATATGCTCCCGCGTAAAACATATAAAGTTTCCTTCCTTTCCTTATCACCGAAGCTCCTTCAACGCAATCCTTCTCCCATGGAAGTTCAGGTCTCAGTATTGGTCCGTCGGTTGAAATATTTTTCCATTCTCCTCTGCCGAAACCGCTATTTCCGGAAGTAACGGCCACTCCCTGCATCTGTATCTTATAATCAGGATCCCGTGTGGCGTAGTAGAGATAATAATTCCCTTTGAAAAAAATAACCTCGGCGTCAATAGCCCTGCCGCAGTTCCAGCTGCCACCGGGACTGAAGACCGGATTGTCATTGTTCCTGGTAAAGGTAATCCCGTCATCCGAAAAAGCATGGCAGATTGCGTCATTGCGTCCGTTACCGTAGGTCTGGTAAAAAAGATTTACCCGGTCATTTATGACCAGAGCACACGGAGCACATAATCCCCTGCTCTCATATGAGGCTGAAGGACTTATCTCACCTGTCTTCCTCCAGCTTACCAGATCGGAGCTTTCAGCAATACCAATGCCCCAGCCCTGCACCGGATTGGATTTATCGCTGTATGGTGGTATTGAATAATACATCAGGTATCTTCCACCAAAGTAAATGACATGAGGATCTTTTGAAAAGGGAGAGCCGGTACGGGAGGTATCTCCGAACATCATTTCCGGTTTTGCCATTTCTCCTTTTTCCTGAGCCTGCAGCAATCCTTCAGTCGTAATAAATATCAGACAAGCCAGAATTAAAGCATGGAGCGTTTTCCAGATATTATCAGAACCTGAATTAATCATAAAATCAGTCATTTCCGGAATTCAATTTTGAATCCGCATACCTTCCACTGAGGTAGTTCATCCGGCAAAGAAATTACAAGTGCATCATCAAGCTGTTTCCATCTGATCTTAGCTTCCAATCCGCTCATGGCAACTGATTTTATTTTCCTGCCATCAATGGATGAGTTTTTCCCCAGAGATGTGATCCTTATATCAGCCACAGGTTTTTCCATGCAGAATGCATACAAAATATTTTCTTTTGTCGTGAAGCGTATATCTTCCGGTTCATAAGGTCTCAGATCGGAAGAGCACACGTCTGAACTCCAGTCACCGCTCATTATCTC
>CAYQZL010000130.1:0-11857 GCA_964421975.1 uncultured Rikenellaceae bacterium | reverse complement strand
CCGAGAGGTTCCGGAGGCGTGCTCTTGTAAGCAGGTATGCAGAAAAGAGGATTTCAACCCTCGACAAGGATCTCTGGCAAAAAAACATGGATAAATGGATGAACCTCGACTTCTCAAGGAGTTTTTCTCCTGATGACCAGAGGATACCCGAACCGCCGGAAGAGGCTGTCAATGAGGTAATGAAAATCGTCGGGAAAAATAATCCTGAGGAGGAGCTGGACTGCGGCGCCTGCGGATACAGGTCGTGCCGCGATTTCGCAGTTACTGTAGCCAAAGGACTGGCAGTACCTGAAATGTGCCATACATTCAATCTCCGCAATAAACAGGAATACATTGAAACCCTGAGGCAAACCAACAGGAAGCTTGCTGAAACAAAAAAAGCGCTTAAAGAATCAGAGGAAACTGCTCTCAGAGAAAAGGAAATAGCCCAGAGTGCCTCCGACATGCTGAACAACATGCTTGAAAAGCTTCCCACAGGAGTTGTAATAGTGGATAATAACCTGAAAATACTTCACTCCAATCAAAGCTTTATAAACATAATAGGTGAAGATGCCCGGGCTATCTCGGAAATAATACCCGGCCTGACTGGTGCGGATATAAAAACACTGATCCCCTTCAATGTATATAACATGTTCACCTATGTTATCAAGGAAGATGAACCGGTGGTAAGCAAGGATGTTCATTTCGAAGACAAGATGCTCAACATTTCAATCTTCCCGATAAAGAAAAACAAGATGTGTGGTGCAATAATCAGAGATCTTTACTCCCCCGAAGTACAGGGCGAAGAAGTTATTAACAGGGTTTCGGAAGTCATTGAAAATAATCTTGAAATGGTTCAGAAAATAGGATTCCTCCTGGGCGAGGGAGCTTCGGAGACAGAACAGATGCTTAATTCAATCATTGAGTCGTACAAAAAGAGGAGTAATATTAAAAACAACCGATAATACTTTGTATTGGAGCAGGATTTTTACATAGAGATAAATTCCCAGCAACGCTTTCATGACGGAGAAAGAATATGCGGTGATGTATTCCTGTACAGGTATATAAAGGAAGAAGACAGGGTGATTGCAGTTCTTTCCGATGGAATGGGGCATGGTGTAAAGGCAAATATACTGGCAACACTCACCTCGACCATGGCTCTGAATTTCACAAGAGAGCATAAAGAAGTTGACAGGATAGCCGAAATAATCATGAACACTCTTCCTGTCTGCAGCGAGCGTAAAATTGCCTATGCGACCTTTACCATATTAGACATAGAAAGCAGCGGTAAAACAAATATACTTGAGTACGATAATCCATCTTCCATAATCCTCCGGGGGAACCAGGAGTTCGATCCATCCTGGAAAAAAGTCATCCTGGAAAAGGGCAAACATGCCGGTCAGGTGCTGAAAACCTGTACCTTCATTCCCGAAAAGGAAGACCGGATTATTTTCTGTTCCGACGGTGTATCCCAGAGCGGTATGGGCAGTGTCGAATATCCCTTTGGCTGGGAAAGAGATAATATCCTGAATTATTCCTCCAGACTTGTTACCACCGATTCTTCCATTTCAGCAAATACACTTGCAGCCAAAATAGTTACAATGGCACATAAAAATGATGCTTATAAACCGAAAGACGATATAAGCTGTGCCGTTATTTATTTCAGGGAGCCACGTAAACTACTGATCAGCACAGGACCTCCCTATGAGAAAGACAAGGATAAGGAGCTTGCCTCAAAAATAAAAAACTATGAAGGGAAGGTAATAATCTGTGGCGGAACAACAGCCGATATTGTAGCAAGGGAACTGAACAGAAAGATCATCGATGAGCTGATCTTTGAAGATCCGGAACTACCTCCGGAAAGCTTCCTCGAAGGGATCGACCTGGTTACAGAAGGTATACTTACACTCCAGAAAGTGAATGAGATACTGAAAACATTCAATAACAGTGTCCACCTTGGGAAAGGGCCCGCCGATAAAATAGTTAAACTCCTGATGGAAAGTGATGAGATACATTTCATCATAGGCACACGTATAAATATTGCTCACCAGGATCCTAACCTGCCGGTAGAACTTGAGATCCGCAGAACAGTAGTAAAAAGAATAGCCAGGCTTCTTGAAGAGAAATGGCTTAAGAAAATAAGTTTTGAATATATTTAAATCCTGCTCTTTCCCCGGAGATAATCAAGTGTCCTGCCGAATAACCAGGGTTGTATGTCAGGATATGTAAGCCTGTCCGGCAGTTCGTTCAGCAATACCCTCTCGGCAATCTCAGAACTTCCGGGTATCCCGGAAAGCAAGGTGACTTCAGCAAAATAAAGCCTTCCGTATCCGGTATTGCCTTCTTTTTCAACTGAATATGTTGCTATACACCACATACTGAACTCAGTTGCTCCCGTCTCTTCCATAAGCTCCCTGCGTGCAGCTTCATCAGGAGATTCACCATCTTCAATATGCCCGCCGCAAATTTCCCATGTATCTCTTAAACGATTTCGGACAAAGATCCATTTGTCCTGAAATCTTGCCGATATTACTGAATAAGTAAGCTTCCCCTCCGGAATGAATGACTCATCAAAAAATCTAACTGTAGTCACAAGGCAAATAATTAACCTTGCTAATGTAAGAATAATCACCTTAGATTTTATTTCTGTATTTTTGAAACCTGTTTATTGATTATGATAATCATATTATTTACACTGCTCCTTTTTGAGATCCTGTCATTCTTCACACTGAAGGATCATTTTTCTTTATATTCACGGTCAATATATTATTGCACCCTTCTGCTTCATTTCGCTCTTTCTTTGCCGGTATGGTATTTCCTGATAAAAGTTATCACAAATAAAGGATTTGCCGATGATCCGGCTTTTATAAACGATCAGCTTTTACTGACAGGTTTTCTGAGTGCTGTTTTAATACCCAGATCTGTTTCATCAGTGATCCATTTCACAGGAAAATTATTACGAAGAAAAAAAGGAGGGCATTTACGATGGCTTACCCGGACAGGTCTTATAATTGCCGGTCTTACATTTCTGATCATAGTATACTCGTCTCTTTTTGGCAGATATAATTTTCAGGTTGAAAAAATCAATATCGGAATAAAAGACCTGGACAAATCACTTGATGGACTGAAAATAATACATTTATCTGATCTGCATCTGAGCAGTTTTTACAAACATCCGGATCTTGTCGATGATGTATTGAAAGAAGCGATCAGCCATGATCCCGATTTAATGATAAATACTGGTGATTTTGTCACCCTGGGCCGGAGAGAATTCTCAGGTTTCGTCACAATATTATCAAAATACAAAGCCAGGTATGGTAATTATGCCGTTCTGGGAAACCATGATATGGGAACATATCTTCCGGCAGAAGCTGAAGAAGAAAAAAAGATGACTCCCGTGTGGATGAGTGAACTAATAAGCGCATCGGGATACAGAGTTCTCAGGGATGAAAGCGAAATAATTGAAATTCTCGGTGTAAAAGTGGCAATAATCGGAGTTACAACAGCAGGCTCCCATCCCGGTATAATACATGGTGATGTAATTAAAGCTTCTGCCGGTACCGACAGTGCAGATCTGAGGATACTGCTTATTCATGATCCCAATCAGTGGGATGCTGATGTAACAGGAAAGACAGACATTCAGCTTTCACTTGCAGGACATACTCATGGGATGCAGATAGGTATGATTACCAGAAATTTCAGATGGAGTCCGGCAAAATATTTTTATCCGCGCTGGAACGGATTATATTCGGCAGGAGACCAGTATTTATATGTAAACCGCGGACTCGGGGTCCTTGGCATGCCTTTCAGGATATGGATGCCGCCTGAAATCACTGTAATCATACTCAGATCGGAATGAACGAACGTCAGGATGGAAGATATAAGATATGATGTTATATTTAGCTGCAGACGTTCAATAAGCATTATCGTACGTCCTGATAAAAGTGTTACTGTAAGAGCTCCTCTCAGGACACCAATGACGACAATCGATAAATTCGTACAGTCAAAGACTTCCTGGATAAGGAAACATCTTAACAGTGAACCCGGGATAAGACTGGCTCATATTAACAGGAAATATACAGACGGTGAGGTTTTCCTTTATATGGGAAAAGAATATAAGCTGGTAAGGATTTCATCAGAGGAGTATTTTATCCGGCTCAGGGAAGATGAGATCCACGCAGGTCTTAAGGATACTGATGATACAGATAAGGTAAGGCATCTTATATCAGGGTGGTTTTATTTTAAAGCCCGTGAAATCATTACAAATGAATTCCTCAGGATCACTGATAAATACAGTACTTACGGTTTCCGGCCTTCCGGACTTGTAATTCGTCCTCTCAGAAGCAGATGGGGCAGCTGCAGTTCAGGGAGAAAGATCACACTTAATTCTGAGCTGATAAAACTCGATCCGGCAATCATCGACTATGTGATCATCCATGAATTGTGTCACCTGAAGTATCACAACCATGGACCCGGTTTCTACAAATTGCTCGAGGAAATTGTACCTGATTACAAATCCCTCAGGAAAGAGCTCCGAAAATTTCACATCAGATAGTATATTCCTGTCCTTTTGAAGGGATATATATATCATCAAATCCGGCTTTCTGAAGTTCTGCCGAATAATTTACCTGAGTCTCATACTCTCCGTGAACAAGAAAAGTCTTATCTACTTTTTTAGCATCCTGGCATTTAAGGAAATCTATCATTTCATTGTAATCGGCATGACCCGAAAAAGATTCTATTTTCCGTATTTCTGCATTAACCTTATACACGTTCCCGTGTATGGATACTTCACTGTCGCCTCTCCCAATCCGTGCTCCGAGTGTTGTGGGAGAACAATAACCTACAAAAAGGACAGTATTTCTGGGATTCGAAATATTATTTGCGAGATGGTGTTTTACTCTTCCTGCTTCAGCCATACCTGATGCTGAGATTATCACACTCGGCTTTTTGCTGTCGTTCAGTCTTTTGGAATCTTCCTGTCTTGTTATATAGAACAGACTGTTAAATCCGAAAGGATCGCTGTCGGTTTTTAGCAGATTCTGGAATTCCCTGTTGAACCACTCGGTATGCATACGGAAAACTGAGGTAGCGTTCACAGCCAGCGGACTGTCAACAAAAATATCTGTACGCGGCAGTTTTCCCTGATTGAAGAAGTTATTGAGAGAGTACACAATTTCCTGTGTCCGGCCGACGCTGAAAGCCGGGATAATCAGTTTGCCTCCTTTATTTACGCAGGTATCGATCAGTACCTTAAGCAGCTGAACATCGGCAGCTTCATAATTATCATGAAGTCTGTCTCCATATGTCGATTCCGTTATCAGAAAATCCGACTGAGGGAATGGTACCGGTGAGGGTAGTATCCTGTTCACAGGTCTTCCGATATCACCTGTATATGCTAATTTTTTCAAACCTCCGTTCTCTTTTATCTGAAGATTTGCAACCCCGCTTCCCAGCATATGTCCGGTATTGGTGAATCTCAGTTTTATATTATCGTCAATCCTGAAATTCATATTTCCGGGGATCCCTATAAACAGCTTCATTGCTTCAGCTGCATCTTCCTGTGTATAAAGCGGTGTTGAGAGGGGAAGTCCCTTTTTTGCACGTCTTTTATTATATGTTCTCGTATCATGTTCCTGTATGAAGGCCGAATCGGCAAGCATTATTGAACAGAGATCCCGTGTGGCATTTGTACAGATAACGGATCCTCTGAATCCGTACCGGTACATATAGGGAATGAGTCCCGAATGATCAATATGTGCATGTGTCAGAATTATATGATCTACCAGCTCAGGTTCAAATCCCAGTGTCCTGTTCATTTCATCGGTTTCGAGCCCTTTTCCCTGGAACATACCGCAATCGAGAAGCAGCCTTTTGCCTGAATCAGTGGTAATGAGGATCTTACTGCCTGTCACTTCCCTGGCAGCACCAAAAAATTTAATTTTCATGATTATATGCTGTTTTACCTGCTAAAGATAATGATTTTAGCTGGACACCCTGACTGAATAAGACAGGTGCTGAAAACAAATATCACATATTCTTTAAAATACATTCCGGCAGACTGAGAAAAGGCCTTATATCCGCAGACCGACAATAGTTATATCGTCAACCTGGTCATATTTCCCTTTCCAGTTTTCGAGCTCCGTTTCGAGGATCTTACACTGTTCTGTCATAGGCATTGAAGAGATATCGGCCAGCAGATCCCTGAATTTAGCTTTTTTATATTTTTTCCCGTCAGAACCTCCGAACTGTGAAGCAAATCCGTCGGAGAACAGAAATATTGTATCACCCCAGTTCACATCAATAGTATGATTTGTGAAGGCAGTTTCTTTACCGTAATGAATCCCGATAGGCATCTTATCACCTTTTAGTTCCAGGAATCTGCCCCCCTGAACTATTATGAGAGGGTTAAATGCCCCTGCGAACTGCATTGTCTTCCTGTCCTTTGAAAGGATACAAAATGCAATATCCATTCCGTCAGCCATCTCTCCTGTTTTCCCTGTCTGGTGAAGGGCCATAACTATTTTCTGCCGGAGGAGATTGAGGATCTTATTGGCCTGAAGGTTCCTGTTATTTGCAATTATCTCATGAAGGGTCGAGATTCCCATTGTACTCATAAATGCACCGGGAACCCCGTGACCTGTACAGTCTGCTACAGTAAAGAATATGGATTTTTCATTTTCCCCGATCCAGTAGAAATCTCCGCTGACAATATTTTTCGGCTTATAAATTATAAAATGATCTGAAAAAGCTTCTTTGAAATGATCCTCTCCCGGCAACATTGTTTTCTGTATCCTTCCTGCATATTCAATACTTGCAGTAATCTCCATTTTCTGAGCTTCTATCCTTGAAGTTCTTTCCTTTACTTTTTCCTCCAGCAGCCTGTTTTCATTACTAAGCTGTTTTTCCTTTAAATAAACAATCATTACAACTATAAAAAGGAAAAGTAAGCCTGTCAGTATGTAAAACAAAGGTGTTCTGGTAAATGGAGCCTCAATTGTAAATGCCACCGAAACTGGCTCACCTGTATTTCCCCATATATCCCTTGCCCTTACCTGCAATATATAATCTCCGGGCTTTGTTACAGTTTCGACATAATTTGTCCTTGTTGACCACAACGACCATTCCGGCATGACCTTATCTATAAAATACTGATAACGTGTTGTATTCTGTTTAAGATATCCCGGTGCCACAATACTGAATCTTATTACATTATTACCCCTGTCAAATCTTACATCTTCAATACTGTAAAGTTTACCCTTTCTGTCCGAGACACTTTTAATAAGGATATTTGTCTGCGGATCGATGTTTGCCTGTTTATTCCTGTCAAGAGCATATAATTTGTTGCTGCCATCAATCACCCAGATGTTATCTTCTTCGGCATAAACAGATACAATGTCATCGAATATCTTCAAAAGTGCCAGTTCGGTCTGGTTTAGGTTATCTGATGATCCCGTTTCAATCCACCTGTTGTCCAGATAGATCAGTCTGCAATTCGACAGAGGGTGGTAAAAATCGACTTCAGCTGTAGTATCTGATATTTCCGATCTGAGAATATCAAAGTTTCCCGAATCATTATTGAAAAGATAAACACCGGTTTCATTGAATAAATAAACAGAATCATTCTGTATGTCGAGTGTATAACGCTCAGGAAAATCACTCTGTAAAAAATATTTCTGATATTCCGATGTCCCGGTTTCAGTCACAGTTCTTTTATAAACCACATTATCACCACCCAGCCATAGTGTACCATTCTGTTCAGTTGAAACTGAATAAACAGGATTGGTAAATTCCGGATCAGGCACCCGGATTATCCATCTGTCATCTTCATACTTCAGGGAGAAATAACCATCCATTGCAGCAACATAATAGCTGTTTTCAATATCCTTCCAGCTTATGTGGTTAATATAGCGGAATGGAGTTAAAGGTTCCGCCTTATGATCGTTTATCAGATACAATCCTTTATTTGTGGCTGCCAGAATTCCGCGGGGGGTTGCAACAAGCTGGCGGCATTTTTCATTCAGGCCTTCAACTTTACGGAATATATAATCGACTGACTTTAATGTTGAGATCTTTTTCCTTGTATATTTCGCGACAGGTTTAGGTTCTGGTAAGATTTCTTTCGTTTCTGTCTCCAGATCAGCTTTTCTGCCAAATATCCGGGTAAAGATATTCTTCCTGGAACTTTGTCCTTCTTCAAGAACTGCTTCAGGGATCTCTGCAGGTATAATCTGACTGGTCCTTACCAGTATCTCCTTTTCATCATAACTTCTTATCTCCGAAAGAAAAAAGACACCTTCGCTTGTAGAAACAAATAATTCATTCAGGTATCTGAGTGCTGAAGTCAGATTGCCTGTAAGCCCGGGGAAGATTGAATAATTAGAGACCGGCAGGTTAAGATCTGCCCTTGTAAGACCATACTGGTGTGAAAGCCATAAACCTCCCGAATTATCTGATCCTATGGCAAAGATCTCATCATCGGGCAGCTGACTCTTGTTGTTGATGGCATAAAGCAGCTTACGGCCCGATTTCTCTATGACAACAGCACCACCTTCAAGTGTCGAAAAAGCATAAGCTGTATCACCGAGCATTATTCCCTCTGAAAGGATATTATCATGCAGATAATCTTCATCCTTAATATTATAATCATAAAACTTAATGCCGTCAAATAGTCTCAGGGTACTGTTCCCAAGTCCGACCAGTACAAGATCCTGATTATGCGGCAGCGAAAACAGTACTTCTGTATTTTCGGTAAGATAGCCCGTCACAATCGGGAAGAGTGTATCACTTTCTATCCTGTGAAGCCCTTTGTTAAGGATATTTATGAAGGTATTTTCAGGTGTCACAAACATTCCCGTAAAGGGATAATTCCGTTTTGAGTCAAGTCTGAGGTCCAGTCTTTTTGTCACCAGATCGAAACGGTTCACTGATCTTTCACTGTAAATCCATGCATTCCGGCCGTCAAAGATTATCCTCGTTATTACACCTGTAGTAATGGAATCGTCAGGAAAAGAAACAAATCTGTAGATTCCTGATGGATCTTTTCCGATATATCCGAATTTGTTGTCACCTCCGATATAAATTTTACCGTCATAGGGATTTTTCTGCATTGAATAGGGTATTGTCGGAATTTTAAGAGTTTTCCACTCAACCCCATCGAAGATAAGTACACCTTTTCTGTTGGCGAAGAACATAACCCGGTCATTATCCTGGCAAATGGCCCAGTTCTGATTTTCGATATTCCTGCTTTCAGAGTAATGAGTAAGAAGAAGAGATCCCTGTTGAGAATTTACATCCGGGTAAAATGACAATAAAAAAAACAGTATACAGACTTTTTTCATAACGAATTGCAGGAAGCAGACTTTCACAAAATACGGATGGTAAATTTATAAGAAAATTTCCAATCATCGCAGAAAATGAATCAACAGCGACCGGCAATTTTGAACAGTACGATCAGAACAGCTATGTCATTTTACAAGGGAACTCAGAAGAAGTGACAGAAGAAGGCCTGTAACTGAGATAATTGTCTCCATTACAGTCCAGGATTGCAGGGTTTGTTTTTCGTTCATGCCCAGATATTTATTAACAATCCAGAATCCGCTGTCGTTGACATGTGAGAGTATTGTTGCTCCCGAAGCTATTGCAACAACTATTATTGCCATATCAGGCTGGCTGAGATTAAGTATCGGCAGAACGGGTGATATAATTCCTGCAGCTGTTATCATGGCCACCGTTGCCGATCCCTGTGTAACCCGAACAAGAGCTGAAAGAGCCCATGCAAGGAATACCACAGGTATTGATGAACCGGCAATTGATTCGGCAAGAATAACTCCGATTCCACTGTCTACCAGGATCTGTTTAAGTACACCACCTGCACCGGTTACCAGTATTATGATCCCGGCTGGTCCGAGTGCTTTTGAACTCAGGTCGAGAATAGTCTGTCCGGGCATTTTCAATCTGATGCAAAGCAGTATTGAAAGCAGGGTCGCAATGATCAGAGCAGTAAAGGGATGTCCGACAAATATCAGAATCTCAGTAAGCCCGGAAGCCGGTATTGTACCTTTATCAACGCCCACTTTAATAAATGTACCCATCAGGATAAGAAGAAGCGGTATTACAATAAGAAGTGCAATAACCCTGTATGAGGGAGTTTTATAGATTTGCTCCTGTGTTTCATCTGCAGGCTTCAGAATACCTTCAGGTGCCGGAATATCAATTTTCCGCGAGATGAATCTGCCAAAGAACACCCCGGCGGTTATTGCAGCCGGGAGACCGATAATGATACCGAACAGTATTACCCATCCCAGATCAACTCCGAGTATATTCGATACGGCTACCGGCCCGGGTGTCGGAGGTATCATGGCATGTCCAACAGCCAGTCCGGCCAGAAGCGGCATGGCAAAATAAAGTAAAGACCGCTTTGTTTCCCTGGTAAGAGCATATACGACCGGAATAAGTATTATGAAACCCACATCCAGGAATATGGGTATTCCAATCATAAATCCTGTCAGCATCAATGCCCACGGGGCCTTCTCTTTACCAAATTTCTTCAGGAGAAATCTTGAAAGGGCTCTGGCCCCACCTGAGCTTTCCAGCATCTGACCAAATATCGCACCAAGTCCTACAATGGTGGCAATAAAACCCAGGGTACTCCCCATTCCCTCCTGAATACTTTCTGATATCTTCGTTAAGGGCATCCCGGCAAGAATTCCCACAAAGATCGAAGTGATAAGGAGAGAAATAAAAGCACTTAAGCGGAATTTCAGAACCATCAGAAGAAGCATTGTCACTCCGGCGATCACGATGAGGAAGATATAGGCTGCGGACATGGTTGAGGTTGAGGTTGAGGTTGAGGTTAAGGTTAAGGTAAAGGTTGAGGTTGAGGTTGAGGATTATCTATGAGTACTATTATCAGGTCCATGACGTTGGTGAGTGTCGGACCTGTCCGGATAAGACCTTCTGACTGTCTGAAGTAATTGTATGAATCGAAGTTCCTGAGATATGCTTCCGGATCTATATTCTTTTCATTGGATTCTCTTATTGTATCAGAGTCTGTCACAGCACCTGCAGCATCCGTATCACCATCATTCCCGTCGGTACCGGCTGCAACGAAGGTTATTCCGGGGATATCCTGCAGGCGGAATGCCATTGAAAGAGCCAGGTGCTGATTTCTTCCTCCTTTACCGTTACCCTCAACCTTCACAGTGGTTTCGCCTCCGAACAACAGGCAAACAGGTTTCGATATTTCATTATTGTTCAAATAATTATAAATTTCACCGCTAATATAGGAACAGGCTTCGGAAGTATCACCCCTGAGAGAGTCGGTTATAATAAAGGTATTAAATCCGTTCTTTTCTGCTTCTTCTCCGGCAGACTGAAGGGCAGTCCTGTTATTTCCGGCCATAAAAACCACATTATCGAGGAAAGCAGGATCATCCGCCTTCGGTGTTTCAGGCCTTAATCCCCTGACACCCTCCCTTATATAATCTGTAAGTGAACCAGGTAACTGCTCCGTCAGGTTATATTTTTCCAGTACGTTCAGAGCATCGGTAAATGTCGAGTTGTCCGGCACTGTAGGTCCTGAAGCAATAATATCGGGATGATCGCCGATGACATCCGAAAGCAGAATGGTCACTGCAGCTGCTGGTTTGATCTTTGATGCCAGCTGCCCTCCCTTTACTCCTGAAAGATGTTTACGGACAGCATTGATTTCATTTATATCTGCACCGCAACGTACAAGTTTTTCGTTCAGTAAAGCCATTTCTTCCTGTGAAGAATTTTCGGGATGATCTGCGAGAAGAGCTGATCCTCCGCCCGACCACAGACAGATCACAAGATCATTTTCAGATGCACCGGATGCAATCCTGAGTATCTCTTC
>CAYQZL010000129.1:819-11878 GCA_964421975.1 uncultured Rikenellaceae bacterium | reverse complement strand
GATTCCTGTAACCTTCCCAGTTTCACCAACGAGAGCATGTGCAACGAAGCAGTCATTTCCCGCTCCGCTACCGAGGTCAAGTACCGAGTCCCCTTTTCTTATTCCGGCATATTGAGTCGGGATTCCACAGCCAAGGTTAAGGTCGGCATCTGGATTATATCCATCAAGTTTTTCATAACTCTCACTGAATACCGTATAATAAACCGATGAACAACAATCAGTTGACAGGCAGCAGCATGAAGATTGATTTTGCTCGTCTGACCCTTTGGCTATCTCACCATATTTAACTTTAACGATTCGTTTTAAATCTTCTGAATTCATAATTGTGGTTTTATTTTCTGATATAAACCATTTAAGCATTTCTTGTAGTACTCTCTTATTGTGTCTTCATGTTCAGCCATTGGTTTCACAGGTACGAGGTCTACAACCTTATCATAATTCAATCCGGAATTAAAAAGTGTCTCGGTTGTTCCCCGGAGCATCGTTGAGATGGTTTCATTTGCTTCACTCTCTGACAAGCCATATGACAGCGACAGTTCTTTAAGTTGCTGCAACTGATACCAGAAATATGTATGTCCCATAGCACTAACCATTGCATATGCCTCAATATGATTCTCCGGCACGACAGGAACTTTGCCAAGTTTTACAAAAACTTCAAGAAACTCATTAATAACATTTTTTTCTGTGGACTGTGCAAAACAGACTGGATTATACCCTTTGTTTACATAAGTTCCAGCGTTGGGATTCATGCGGGCAATGTTTAGCACATCAGGGATAATGGACTTAATCTTATCGATGGTAATTTTTGGTGCTAATGATATTACCAGAGCATCCTTTCTGATTGAATTTTTAATTGCAATTAACGTTTCTATCAATACAGGCGGATGAAGTGCGATGAAAACCCAGTCTGAGGATGCAGCCCTGGATGAGTCAGTGCCTGAAGTTTCGATTTGAGGGTAATCAGCCTTCAAAGCATTCAGCACAGTTTCATTAGTTTCGTAGACAGAGATTATTCCAAACGAAACATCGGCATTTTTAAATCCATTGAGCAGGATTCGGGTAATGCGCCCACCACCAATAAAACCGATTGATTTTGATTTCATGATTTTTAATTGTCAGGTTAATAAATGATTTCGGCTTTTATTCCTTCATTAATTTGTAATGGATATCTGAAAAAACTCGATGCCCTGCCGATTCGGTATGGCAAGAGTTACAACCCATTTTAGCGGCAGTATTTTTTACCTTACCTGTACTACCGTGACATGTCATACAGGAGTTTACAGTTTCATTGGGATAAACATTGGTTATGTATGTGTCGGTATATATTTCATTAAGCGATTCGGTAACTTTTATTACCACATCGCTGGTCATTCTCCTGCATCTTTCTTTCCGTTCATTGCTATTAACTTTAAATCCTGAAATTTTACACCAATTTGTGTTTGCTGCGTGACACAAAATTGATTGTGATATACTCTGGACTGGAATATAGTCATTAGAAGAACTTTGCGGGTGAAATTTCGGCAACGGTTCTTTTTCATACCATTGAAAAACATCGGTTATCATTTTATCCCGAATGCTGCTATCACTTACAAGTAAACCAATAAGTGCTGCTGCCCCGTTTAATGCACCACATATCGAACCATAACCGCCAACACCACCATGTCCGTATTTAAATAAATGAATGGGAAAAGACTTAAATGGTTCGCCCATTTTTGCGGCTAACTGAGTAATAATACTCTTCACCGTTGTATACATACAACTTCCCTCAGGATAATATTTATAAGCCAGTTCGGCAGTTATTGCTGGGTCAAGAGGGGAGTATTTCCAGTCATCTTCTCCCTGATTGTATTGCAGTTTGTGTGGCTCGTTATCAAATATTATTTCAGGTTTGAATGCATTTGTTAATGTAAGCAGTCCTGCTCCACCACCTGCAATTACACCTGCTGCTACTATCATTGCTTTGCGTCTATTCATTGCTTTTTAGATTAATGCTGCGTTTCACTTATACATAAATTAGTTAGAGGAAGACCAAATAGTTAAAAATAAATCCAACCAATACGATTCCAATTGCCATTATACCTGCAAATGTCACTATGAACTGAATTTTCAGCACTTTTTTCAGGATAATCATTTCTGGAAGTGAAAGTCCGATTACAGCCATCATAAACGCCAGTGCAGTTCCGAGTGATGCACCTTTTTCAATCAGTACTGATACTATAGGAATGATTCCAGCAGCGTTTGAATATAACGGTATACCAATGATAACCGAAAGTGGAACACTATACCATGCCGATTTCCCCATTAAAGAAGCCATGAAATCCTCTGGTACATATCCATGCGCTCCTGCACCTACTGCAATACCAATAACAACATATAACCAAACCTTGCCCACTATTTCTTTAACTGCATTATAGCCATGCTGGATGCGGTCAGTAAATTTAAGTTTTTCACCCTCTGAATCAGTGTTGCCAAACTGGGACTGATAAACCCAATCCTGAACCCAGTGCCGAAGATTCAGTTTGCCTATAACCCAACCTGCAATTATGGCAATAACCAGTCCCGACAAAACATATATTGCTGCAGTCTTCCAACCGAACATGCTAAAAAGTAGTACTATTGCTACCTCGTTAATCATCGGTGATGCAATGAGGAATGAAAAAGTAACACCAATTGGTATTCCAGCTTCTACAAAACCGAGAAAAAGTGGAATGGCAGAGCAGGAACAGAATGGAGTGACAATACCAAGTGCTGATGCCAGGACATTTCCTGTGAAAAGAGATTTCCCTTCGAGTGCTTTTCGTGTTTTCTCTGGTGAAAAATATGAACGGACAATCCCAACTAAGAATATTATCAAAGTCAGAAGTAACAAAACCTTTGGAACTTCAAAAACAAAAAATCTTAGTGCTTCTGTAAAATGAGATCCTGCAATCATACCCAATAAATCATAAATAAGCCAGTCGGTTGCAGGTTGCAAATAATGATAAACTAAAAACCATATTGGTAACAAAAGCAGGGGAGTAATTATTTTTCTGTTTATACTTATTGTTCGATTCAAATATTCATTTTTATCACACATACCTTTAATTAACCACGAACAATCTTATTAAATAATAAATGCCAACACCAATAAAAAGCACAGCCACTATACGCCTGAACCATTGTTCAAAGATTTTTATATGATTGTACAACCTGCCGACACTTCCAACTGAATAGGCAAGCAGCCATGCGAATATTATAACTGGCAGTCCAGTTGCAACAGCAAAAACTACTGGAAGGTAAAGTCCGCTTGCACTGGCTACCGTGACAGGAATTAGCATTGCGAAATATAATACACCGCTATAAGGACAAAACGCTAATGCAAATACAATTCCGAGAAGTAAAGTACTCCAGTAACTTCCTTTACCTTCATTTCCAATTTTCTCGGTTAAGCCAGAGAAACCTGGAAATTTAATTTTAAATACATCCAGCATAAATAATCCAATGATAATCAAAAATGGAGCAAACAATTTCTCACCCCACCCCTGAAACAACCTTGAAATGTTCATCTGGCTTGCTCCGAAGTAAATCAGAAGTGCCAAGCCAGTGTAACTGATTGCCCGACCCAGAGTATATACCAAACCATTTACAAATACTCTTTTTCGATTATCTATATCACGGCTGATAAAACCAATGGCAGAAATATTTGTGGCAAGTGGGCATGGACTTATGGTTGTCATAAGTCCGAGTATCAATGCAGTAATGGCTGAATACTGCGAATTTTCAAGTATATTCCTTAAAAACTCCATACGATTAAAACAGAACTTTGTCAATACCTGATTTTATTTCTGTTTTCATTTTATCTGGGTCATGGGCAGCCATCCACACTGCACTTGTGATATCAAGTTTCTTATCACCACGTACAACCATCATAGCCTGTCCACCAACACCCAGTTTATTAGCAATTTCCTTTGCGCTTTCTTCATCAAGATTCAAAGAAGTAAATGAGTAGTCGCCTGACTTAATTTCATCTGGATATAGTGCTTCAACGGCTTTACGTGCATTTTCTTCCATTGCCATGCATGTAGCACATCTTCGGGTGAAGTGGAAATAATAAACATTTACTTTCGATGAACTGATAGTTTGTGCAATCTTTTGATTATTTGTCTGACCATTGCAGGAGACGCTGCTAAGAAATACAATCAGTACTGATGCCAATAATTTTACGTTCTTCATGATTTGCCAGATTTAATATTTGGATAATACATTTTTAATCTCCGATGCTGAAGGAACATACCCTCTTATTTCAACCTTTTCGTTCACAACCAGTGCAGGAGTAGCTATGATGTGGTATCTCATGATTTCGGTAATGTCTTCAACCTTGGTTATAGTGGCTTGAATTCCATTTTTTTCAACTACTTCACGGGTTAGTTTTTCCAATGATTTGCATTTTGCGCAACCTGTGCCCAGAATTTTAATTTCCATATTGTTTTGTTTTAATCATTTCGGGAATACCCGAAACATATAATTAAATTTTTTTACTTTTTGAAGAATTTTGTGAACATCAACTTTGCTTCTTCCCAGTTCTCAGGATTAATGCAGTACCTTATATATGGCGGATTTATTTCACCCTGAATAAGTCCTGCGTTTTTCAATTCCTTCAGGTGTTCGGATAAGGTTGAACGGGCAATAGGAAGAATCTCTGCCATATCACCGCTATAACAGCATTTATTGAGGTTATTTGCCAGATATTCAAGGATAAAAACACGTGTCGGATTTGATAATGCCTTACCATACCGTGCTATCTTTTTCTGATTATCCGTAATTGGTTTTTCTTTTTTGGTCATCAGTGATACATTTCGGGATTTCCCGAAACAAATTTATATTAATTTTATGAACTTGTGATAAAAAATATTTAAAAAAAAGTATTGAGAATTTTAATGTTGGGAAAGCGGTGCAGATAGATTTTGAGTATTCTGAAATTCCGAATGAACATTATTTTAATCAATTATGTTTTAATTTAATATAATGGTATGGAACTGATTATTATTTGTCTGGTGGCATTTATTACAGCCATCTTAACTTTTTTTTCCGGATTTGGTCTCGGAACAATCTTAATGCCTGTCTTTGCAATATTCTTCCCAGTAGAGATTGCTATTGCATTAACAGGCGTGGTTCATTTCTCCAACAATTTATTTAAGATGTCGCTTGTAGGGAAACGGGCAGATAAAGAGGTTCTGATTAAGTTTGGCATCCCGGCAATTCTGGCTTCATTTGCCGGTGCATGGTTATTGTTCAGAATGACCAAGATGCCTTCCCTCTTTGAACATCAATTATGGGACAGAAATTTTGAAATTACTCCTGTAAAACTTATTATAGCCATACTGTTAATTATCTTTTCTTTACTTGAAATCCTGCCATCAGTACAAAAAGTTCAGTTCAGCAGGAATAAACTTGCTCTGGGTGGAGTTCTCAGTGGATTTTTTGGTGGTCTGACTGGGATTCAGGGTGCAATCAGAAGTGCATTTCTTATTAAAAGCGGATTATCCAAAGAAGCATATATCGCAACAGGGGTTGTTATTGCATCATTGGTTGATTTTACAAGACTTTCAGTCTATGCATCACGTTTTAAAGAATCAAATTTGCATGAACATCTGATGCTAATAATCTCCGCAACATTTGCAGCAATAATCGGAGCATTTATCGGAAATAAATTGCTAAAAAAGATAACTTTAAGATTTGTTCAGGTATTAGTGGCAATAATGCTGTTTTTAATTGCAATTGCCCTGGGAGCGGGACTTATATAAATTTATCAGATTATGAAAAAGCTTTTATCCGTTATTTTTAAAACAGTTGATGATTACAGGTCAATCCTGCCAAGATTAATTGTCGGTCTTGTTTTTCTTTCTGAAGGAATCCAGAAATTTCTTTTTCCTGAACTTGTCGGTGCAGGTCGTTTTGAAAAAATCGGATTTTTAAATCCGGTGTTTCTGGCATCATTTGTGGCATCGTTTGAAATTGTTTGTGGTGTACTGATACTGATTGGTTTTTCAATCCGGATTGCTGCATTACCTTTACTCACAATAATGATTACTGCAATCACAACGACCAAGATACCGATATTGATAGAAAAGGGATTCTGGCAGATGGCTCATGATTCAAGAACTGATTTTGCCATGACAATGCTTATTATTTTTATTCTTATTTATGGAGCAGGTAAAATGTCTGTAGATTACATTTTACAGAGCAAATATCTATATCCATAATTAATTCCAGTTATTCGTAATTTTGCACCACTTTGGGAAAGACGGTGCCCATGACCATCTGGCGCCGGATAGGATTGACCACCTGACGCCGGAGTTAATCCCTTGATATATAAACAAATATTAAATTGTTATGATGGCCGGCTGAATGTGATCAAGCTGTCCGGCTTTTTCACGCTAATTGACGGATTGACAGAAAAAACGGTCTGTTTTTCTGATGAGCAGGGAAACACTTCATGATACCTGGTGGTGTTACTGAAAGAAGAATAATTCCAGTAAAAATCATTCCGGAAGAGTAAAATATTCATTATCTTTTCGGTACAAAACTATGTTAAATGAGAACACTTGTTACACTGACCATTTTATGCCTTTTTTGGCTTCACACGATGGCCCAGTCGCCTCAGAAATTGAGCTATCAGTGCGTTGTGCGCAATGCATCGGGAGATTTGGTAACCAGCCAGTCTGTCGGGATGAAGATCAGCATCCTGCAGGGTACCTCCTCCGGTGCGGTTGTATTTGCAGAAAAGTACACTCCCAACCCGGTAACCAATTCAAACGGTTTAGTGACGGTTGAAATCGGGAGCGGAACACCTTTGACCGGAACATTCGCCGGGATCAACTGGGGTGCCGGTCCCTATTTCCTGAAGACAGAAACGGATCCTTCGGGAGGCACTGCTTATACCATTTCTGGTACAAGCCAGTTGCTGAGTGTGCCGTATGCCTTACAGGCAAAAACCGTGGAAAATGTGACTACAGATGTCACCTTATTCGGAAGCGGAACAACGGTTTCACCCTTGAAAATTGCGCAGCAGGCGGCCACTTCAGGGCAAGTGTTAAAGTGGGATGGCACCACCTGGAAGCCGGCTGCCGATGCCACCGGCACAAATTTTACTTTGCCATACACCGGGGGTGCCACCACTGCCGGCTATATTTTCAGCCTTACCTGTGACGGTGGATTTGGATTGAAGTCTGTCGCCTGGGGACCTGGAATAACAGGAGAATCTACATCTCCCGGAGGAGTTGGTGTACTTGGTAAAAGTGTTACGGGGGTATATGGTAACTCAGAAGCTGTAACTGGAATAGGGGTGCGGGGATATGCGAACTCAGCTTCAGGAATTACTTATGGAGTAAAAGGAGAGAGCAGCTCTCCTAATGGCTTTGGCATTTATGGTATTAATTTTTCGACTTCCGGTTCAGCTATAGGTGTTTATGGTGATACGCAGTCCCCTACAGGTATTGGTGTCTATGGTTCTACTGCTTCATCCGGAAATGGTAAAGCTATTTATGGATTATCAAATTCTACCGGTTACTCCGGATATTTTTTAGGTGGACAGGTGTATATTGACACAAAACTTGGAATTGGGAAAGGGGCTGCTTACCCGCTTGATGTGGTTGGAACTGCAAACCTGCTGAATGGAATTTCGTCAGGAGTTGCATTGAGATGTAACGGCGATGAAGCCATATGGTACGATGGCACATATTACAGTTGGGGATACGCTGCCACATTCAACTATTTTAAACAACCAGTCGGAATAAATTGTTTCCCCGGTGATGGTCATTTGCTTGCTGTAAACGGGGTTGCTTCAAAACCCGGAGGAGGATCATGGGTAGCATTTTCCGACATCAGACTGAAAGATATCCGCGGAAATTACGAAAGGGGCCTAAGCGACATTATCCGGCTACAGCCGGTACGGTTTAACTATAAAAAAGATAACTCCCTGAACCTTCCTTCAGAAAGGGAATATGTCGGCTTTGTAGCGCAGGAGGTTCAGAAAGCCTTCCCTGAATCGGTAACCGAAAACAAAAACGGTTATCTGGAATTTGATATGAGTGGTGTGAACGTGGCTGTCATTAATGCACTCAAAGAACTCAAAGCCGAAAACGATTTGTTGAGTACTGAAAACCAGCAACTCAGGCAGAACTATAGCCAGTTAAACGACCGGCTTGAAAAACTAGAGAAACTTGTCGGAACAGGCGCCCGGAACTTCTGATCCGTATAAGCCCGCTTCCGATGGGCTGATCTACCAGAGCGACCACGCCTGTGTGTTTTATCTTATCCCGTTGAAAACCCGCAAATTACCTCCGGTGTTCCGGCATGGTGGCGATGTCACTGTAGTACAACTGCCTGAAATGGTCATTTGTATATCCACTCGATCATAAAGTAGCTTTAGAAAATTATACAGATTTCGGAAGAAATTTGTTAATTTAATAGCTGGTGTATAAACATTGACACTATCTTTTAATTCATCCCTCTTTATCTTATTTGCCAAGTACCCATTCTCCTCGGGTATAATATTAGCATACAATAGAGTCATTGACATATATGAATGTCCAAGTTGTTGCATTACATATCGTAAATTCGCGGTATTATGTAATAAAAAAGTTGCATAAGTGTGCCGGAACTTATGAATTAAATATCGGTGAGGCAAACCAGCTTCTTTAATTGCCACCTTAAAAGATTTCATCAAAGTAATGGGAGGGGAATGTTTACGTTCCCATCCACAAAATAAGGGAGACTCTTTATCAATTGCCTGTTTTAGAGTTTCTGATTTATAATTTATGAATTCCTTTAAGTGCTTTGCCAATTTCTTATCAATAAATACTGTCCTCTTTTTGTTTCCCTTACCTTTCCGAACTATAATATAAGGATCTTGTTCATTACAGACTATATCACCAATTTGTATAGCAGCCATTTCCCCAACCCTTAGTCCACTATAAAGAGCCAGATCAATTAACATATAACGAACTGGCCAGGTTTGACGCCCTTTCATTAGATCAAGTTCAGCGCGTTCCCGACAGATTTTCATTAATTGTTGACGTTCTTTCCTACTCAAGAAATCTTCCGGGGTTAAATGTTATTCTTCAAATCAATTATTTAATATACAGTTAAAAATAAACCTAAAGCTGTTCATTACTGAAGATACCCGGAAATCTATTTTACCAGAATGTATTTAAGCTTTTATCTTTTTCAAATTTTTCCCGTTTTAAGGGATTTCATTTCCGCCTTTCGGTGGATCCTGAGTTTTTAACTTTTATTTTTCCTTTCTTTTCTTCGAAAATCTGTGCAGGCTGTTGTCTTTTGTTTTTAATCTTTCTATATTTGATACTGTGTTTCCGAATGTGCTAACAAACTTATTATTATGTTGGTAAGAACATTTGCCAGTTCTGTTGCGGGAATTGATGCAGTTACAGTTACCATTGAAGTAAATGTATCCCGCGGTGTAAGGTTTTTTCTTGTCGGTCTGCCCGATGTTGCCGTAAAGGAAAGTCAGCAGAGGATCGAATCTGCCATACGTTCACTGGGATTTCACTGGCCCGGCAAGCAGGTGGTAATAAATATGGCTCCGGCTGATATCCGGAAGGAAGGATCATCCTATGATCTTCCTCTGGCAATAGGAGTCCTGGCGGCCGATGAAAAAGTGTCGCGGCAGCAGCTTGAGTCATTCATACTTATCGGAGAACTGTCTCTCGACGGATCCTTACAACCGGTCAGGGGTGTTCTTCCTATCGCACTCAGAGCAAAAGAAGAGAAGTTCAGAGGTGTCATTGTACCTGAAAGGAATGCCAGGGAAGCAGCGGTGGTGGATGGTCTGGATGTTTATGGCATGGAAAATCTGGGAGATGTAGTCAACTTTTTTAACGGGACCGGAAAATATGAACCTGTAAAAGTTGATATCAGGGAGCTGTTCAATGGCGAAGCAAACAGATATGATGTGGATTTTGCAGATGTAAAGGGTCAGGAAAATGTAAAGAGAGCTCTGGAAGTGGCTGCTGCAGGCCATCATAATCTGATCATGATCGGTCCTCCCGGATCGGGAAAGACGATGCTGGCAAAAAGAATATCGACAATTATGCCGCCACTCACCCTTGAAGAAGCGCTTGAGACTACGAAAATCCATTCTGTAGCCGGAAAGATAGATGATCATACGGCATTAATGACCAGGCGGCCGTTCAGAAGTCCCCATCATACAATTTCCGACATCGCCCTTGTCGGCGGAGGTACTTTTCCTCAACCGGGAGAAATTTCCCTTGGTCATAACGGAGTATTGTTCCTCGATGAGTTGCCGGAATTCAAACGTAGTGTGCTTGAAGTGATGAGACAACCGCTCGAGGACAGGATAATAACAATTTCAAGGGCAAAATCAACATGTGATTACCCGGCTAGTTTTATGCTTATCGCTTCAATGAACCCATGCCCCTGCGGATTTCATAATCACCCAGAGAAAGAATGTGTATGCTCACCGGGTATGGTACAGAAATACCTTAACAGGATATCCGGTCCGCTGCTCGACAGGATAGATATTCATATTGAAGTAACACCGGTCAGATATGATAAGCTCTCAGATCACGCTAATACAGAGAGATCCGGAACTATCAGGAAAAGAGTTGTCAGGGCAAGAGAAATTCAGGCAAAAAGGTTTGAAGGTGTACAGGGAGTATATTCCAATTCACAGATGTCATCATCGATGCAGAGAAAGTATTGCTATCTCGATGAAACGGGAGGGAGGCTTCTGAAAACTGCCATGGAGATGAGAGGACTTTCCGCCAGAGCCTATGACCGCATTCTCAAGGTAGCAAGAACGATTGCCGATCTTGATGAATCGGAAAACATCAGAACAGAACATATTTCGGAAGCGATCAATTACAGAAACCTCGACAGAGACGGATGGGCAGGATAAAGATTTTTAACCACAAAGAGCACAAAGGAAGATCACAAAGAACACAAAGGGAAATAGAAAAAGAGCGAAGAGGGAACCACAAAGATCACAAAGGAAGATCACAAAGAACACAAAGGGAAATAGAAAAAGAGCGAAGAGGGA
>CAYQZL010000129.1:0-719 GCA_964421975.1 uncultured Rikenellaceae bacterium | reverse complement strand
ACCACAAAGAGCACAAAGGAAGATCACAAAGAACACAAAGGGATTAAATGTATAAATATGAATAGGGAAGAAATCTTTAAGCGAATCCTGGATTGTTGTTTTAAGATACATAACCTGTTGGGACCGGGACTACTTGAAAGTGCTTATGAAGAGTGTCTTTATTTTGAGCTGGTAAAATCAGGATATAAAGTTGGTAAGCAGAAACCTATGCCTCTTGTTTATGAAGAAGTAAAACTGGATGCCGGGTATAGAATAGATCTGATGGTTGAAGATTCAATAGTTGTCGAAATAAAATCAGTGGAATCCCTGAATGATGTACATATGGCACAGATAATTACTTATTTAAAATTATCAGGTTGCAGATTAGGATTATTGATAAATTTCAATGTCTATCATCTGAAAGAAGGTATCAGGCGTGTAATACTTTAAACCTTAGTGCTCTTAGTGATCTTCCTTAGTGCTCTTTGTGGTTGAAAAAAAGTCACTGATCAACCTGAATATTTCCGATAATGTTCCGGATCTCTTTACGACGGAATTTAAGATCGGATATCAACGCTTTATCTTTAATTGATTTTATCATAAACCGGAGCCTGTTCAGCCGTTCGCGGAATACTTCCTGGTAAAAAAGTACAAGATAACCGGTGACAGGAACTGCAAGAGCTATCAGCAGACAGATCGGAAGAGCGTCGTGTAGGGAAAGAGTGTAGGATAGGGTGGTG
>CAYQZL010000128.1:0-12132 GCA_964421975.1 uncultured Rikenellaceae bacterium | reverse complement strand
TTCATATACAACTTTATTGATTGATGATACGGTTGTAATATATGACATTAATGTTTTAGGCGGATTTCCGAAAAGCGATCCGAGTTTCAGATCCACGGGTTTCTCTCCTGTCAGCGTATTGACATTTTTGAACTGATGATCTCCGGTTATTTCACCGATTATGTACCTCGGTGCTCTCTCTCTTTCTGCAATCTTTTTCAGAGTTTCCACCGAGGTCTTTTTCATCACAAGTCCCATCCGCTCCTGTGATTCGTTTCCGATTATCTCTTTGGCCGACAGCGTGGGATCACCAACCGGAAGCTTGCTTATGTCAACAACACCACCGGTGGCTTCGACCAGTTCCGACAGGCAGTTTAAATGCCCGCCTGCTCCATGATCATGTATGGAAATTACCGGATTATTGTCCATCTCACCAAGCGCTCTTATTGCATTATATACCCTTTTCTGCATTTCCGGATTGGCACGCTGAACGGCATTCAGCTCAATTGAACTGTCATATTTCCCTGTATCCACCGATGATACCGCACTGCCTCCCATTCCTATCCTGTAGTTATCACCTCCAAGCAACACAATAAGATCACCTGAGGCAGGAGTGCTCTTACGGCTGTCGGCTTTCTTTCCTGTACCGATACCCCCTGCAAGCATTATGACTTTATCGAAACCATATTGGATATCATTTTCCGAGTGCTCAAAGGTGAGCAGAGAGCCGCAGATAAGCGGCTGACCAAATTTGTTCCCGAAATCACTTGCTCCATTGGATGCTTTGATAAGAATGTTTTCCGGCGTCTGATAAAGCCATGATCGCTCTCTTATGTTTTTCTCCCATGAACGGCCTCCGTCTGGTCTTGGATAAGACGTCATGTAAACGGCGGTTCCGGCTACCGGAAATGCACCTTTCCCTCCTGCTATACGATCCCTTATCTCACCTCCCGTTCCGGTTGATGCCCCGTTGAAGGGCTCAACGGTAGTGGGGAAATTATGAGTCTCGGCTTTTAATGACAGGACCGACTTATAGCTTCTTATATTGAAATAATCCGGTTTATCCTGTGTTTTAGGGGCAAACTGCTCTATAACAGGCCCTTCAATGAAGGCACAGTTATCCTTGTATGCCGAAACGACTTTATTGGGATTTGTTAAGGTCGTCAGTTTGATCAATTCAAAAAGAGTGCTTTCCATCTCCCTGCCGTCAATTACAAAAGTGCCGTTAAAAATTTTATGACGACAATGCTCTGAGTTAACCTGCGAAAAGCCAAATACTTCACTGTCGGTAAGCTTTCTGCCGATCTTCAGACTGAGCTTTTCGAGATAGTCTGTCTCATCTTCATTCAGGGCCAATCCTTCGCTTTTGTTATATTCACTTATATTGTCGATATACTTTACCGGATCAGGAGCTTTGTCTATAGTGAAAAGATCCTGTCCAAGCCCGTTATAAATTGCCTGGAGCATCGGATCCCATTCAGGTTCACCAGTAACAGCAACGAACTCCTCAATCCTTTTTATTCCTTCAATACCCATGTTCTGGGTGATCTCTACTGCATTTGTGCTCCAGGGAGTTATCATTTCTTTTCTGGGTCCTTTGAAGGTACCTTCAATCTTATCCTTCCCGGACAAAACAGCATCCCCGAAAAGCCAGATCAGCTTTGTAATGTCATCTCCTGATAATTTTCCGGATGTTCCTGCCGCAATTATTCCTCCTCTGTTTGTTTCAAAGAAAAAGATCATACCTGAAATAGTAATAAATTAATTTGTTGTGTATCAGAAAAATTGAAAAAACGTATTAAAAAACGTATTAAAATATGTCTTTTAATACGTATTATAATACGTAGTAATTTTGTCCTGTATTTATTGGGGATGTATCTATTTACCAATTTCCATTTCATCTTCGTCATCATCATCAGATTCTCCCACGGCTCCTGCATATCTGGCCGGATATGGTGCATTTCCCCTGGCGGCATGCCATAATATCCTGTTAAGAAGATCGTCGTTACCTGTATCGACACGGTCAAATACGGGCAGCATGCTTTTCTTCGCAAAATGAAGTTCTCTTCCTGAAAGTTCAGATAAGGGTTTATTCATTTCATCAATGGGGATGATATTAGGGACAGCCGTATAGGGAGTGAGATCGGATCCGGTCGTGAAGCAATCTGTCATTGGATTAGCTATTGCATCCTGAATGTTCATAGGAGGCATACCCAAAATCTGTTCAATGGTTCTTACCATAGAGGGTTGTGTATAATGTGTGCTGATGGTCTTTTTAAGTCTGGAATAAGGACTAATGACCAGAGCTGCTGTACGGTATGCGGAGATATGATCCCAGCCTCCCTGTGAATCATCTTCAACCACAAGGATAACAGTGTTTTCCCAGAATCTGCTTTTAGTGACAGCTTCAACGATCCTTCCGAGTGCCAGATCATTGTCAGCTACCATTGCTCTGGGTGTGGGATAACCGGGTCTGGTCCCGGCTGTATGATCATTGGGCAGGGCCATGATCATCAGTTCAGGAAGCTGATCCCCTTCCATGGCTTCATACTTTTTCAGATCTCTTATAAATATATCTGCTCTCATAATGTCGGTAAAGACATGGGGCCCATAAGAAGGGAAATCAGGACAAAGAATATTCTTAACCGGTTCAATTGTGGTATGGTTCACGAAGTCTATTTTTTCACCTTTCAGATACTTGTTGTAGACTTTTGTCCATGTTATATCCGGTTCATTGAAATAAGGGGATGCGGCTTCACCATAAATCCTGACGGTTTTTCCGTGTTTCATCGCGTTATCCCAGATGAAACCTGTGGGAGCATATACAAGAGCATCTTCCTGAACATGAGGATAGCTCCTGAACCAGGCATACATATTCTTTTCAATATAATCGGTGACTATTGATGCATCTGTCCACTGATGCCCTTCAGCCGAACATTTGCCCGAGACATGGAAATTATCGAGCAGAAGGAATTCCCTGCAAAGCTTATGTGTGTTGGGAGTCACATCTTCACCGTATGTACACAGCGACGGATCTCCCTTACCCTCTTTCATGTCGCCAAGCAGCTGATCGTAGGTTCTGTTTTCCTTTATAATATACAGAACGTGTTTGAAAAGTGATGGTTCTCCAATCCTTTCCGGGACAGGTTTCGGATTCATATCCGGCCTTGGTTTTTCCCTTGCAAGAATTGCCCTGGAAAGATCATTAACAGCAATTACTGTATCGGTGTATGCCTGGAGATCATGTTTATGAGGTACAGGTATCACCGATACGGTTGCAAGCATATGATGAGAGTTATAAATAAGGTTGTCGCCGTCAGGATTTTTCAATCCTATGTGAATGCCGTTTCCTTCAATATTACCCACGTAAATATGCCCAGTATGAGAAATATTTATCGCGGAAGGATATGCACCGGTGGGGATGAATCCTTTTACTGTACTGGCTTTTAATCTGGTTTTCCTGGCTGCTTTCCTTCCAAGTTCCACTACGGCAAGTGCATTGTCCATTCCGTTCGCAACATAAAGGACCGATTGATCATGTGACAGGCATAATCCGTTTGGAGAATCACCGAAATATGGATTTATTTCGGGTTGAAGCCTCACGCTTATTGTCTCCGTTACATTATCTGTAAATGTATTTATTACAGAAACATTATCACTGTTGGAGTTTGTTACATATACAAACCTGCCTTTTTTATCGCTTATGATCTCATTAGGATGAAGTCCTACTATGATATCTTTAATGACCAGTCCCGATACAGGATCAATGACTGCAACACTTCCTTCCCTTGTTGATCCCCCGGCATCATTATTCACCCTTGCCGCACTCCATGGTATTCCGGCAATATCCGGATCATCCTGCTCGGGATATCTTCCGGCCCAGTTGGATACATATAACTTTCCGGCTGCTTTTGTTATTCCATAGGGAGCCACCCCGGGAAGTGCTATCCATATTGTGTCGCCTGTGACTGCATCCTGCTTTATGAGTTTGTTGTTCCCGTTAAGAACTACATAAAGATATTTTTTTCTGAATTCAGTTGATATGAGGATCTCATTCGGTATAGCCACTTCGGCATAGGGATCGGGTTTGTATTCAAATATACGGTCAAAAACGGCTTTCTCTCCATCCCAGACAGCTGATACAACAAATGACCTGTTGTTGTTCCCGACTACACTCCAGTATACTTTTACTATCTCATTGTCCGTATCCCATAATATACCTGAATATGTGTTTCGTCCGGCCCTCAGGTCGGGATGCATGTTGTTCAGCAATGTGAATTTTACATTGTTGTCGTTCGTGCTTATAAACACGATGCTGAACCTTTCTTCAACTGCCAACCATTTTCCATCGGTTGAGATTGCCAGATCCATTGAATGATTTTCCCTTGAATCATCTCCGAATATGATCTGATGACCTGCAGGCTGAACCAGACGGTTGTAGGGAAGCAGGAATTGTCGTTCATTTGTGACTGTTGCCACTGTCTCTGTGATCTGTGCATTGATGTTAATGCAAAAAATCAAAAGTACTGAAGTCAGAAAATATTTCATTTTTGCTGGTTTTTGTTTTCCGGAATTCATTCTGGTCCGATTAATTAATGAATGTTCATAATTTACCGCATCCCTTCGTATCTCTGGCTTAGCTCTTGTGTTTTAATCAGACATATGATATAAAGATAACAAAAAAAAGACTGAATTTCCGGTTCAGTCTTTCTGATTCTTTTCAGAATGGCAGATCACTCAGATCATCAATATCGGGAGGCATATCCTCTAGCCGTGGCTGGTTTGCCGGACCCTGATCTCTTATCTCTGACGAGATCTTCTCGATTTTCCATGCATCAAGGTTGGTAAAGTAGTTTACCCTGCCATCGCGTTCCCATCGGTTTCCCTTTATGTTGAATGTGACCTTAACCTCTTCATTCATAAAAGATTCATTAATAAGATCACATTTATCCTGTAAGAGCTGAAACTTTATATAGTCGATAAAGAGAGCCGAACCTCCTGTTTCCTTTCTCTCGATAACAAATTCACGTTTACGGAATTTATCGCTTACCTGGTTAACAGGTAAAATATCGATTATCTTACCGGTAATTTCAAATGCCATACTGGTTGGATCTTTTAATGAAAAGGTATGACCTAATTCAGAATATCAAGAAGTTCAACTTCAAAAATAAGAGTTGAGAAAGGTTTGATAAGCTCGCCCATACCATTCGCACCATAAGCCATACTCTCGGGAAGATAGATCTTGAATTTTGATCCGACAGGCATAAGCTGAAGTGCTTCGGTCCATCCGGAAATAACACCCGATAGCATGAACTGTACGGGTTCTCCTCCTACCGACGAATCAAATTCAGTTCCGTCAATAAGGGTTCCTTTATAATGAACTTTAACTTCACTTTGGAGAGTGGGTTTGGGACCATTTCCCATTTTTATAACTTCATATTGTAAGCCACTGGGAGTTACAATCACTCCGGTTTTTTCTTTGTTCCTGGCAAGGAATGCCTCATTTTCGGCAATATACACTTTGTATGTTTCCTTGTTTTCTTCTGCGATTTTTGCCATCTTTTCTGCCTCACGTTGATTTAAAAACATCATTATAAATCCTCTTGCCGATTCATCCGACATAGCCGGTGTTCCGTTCTCTCCGTCAAGCATGGCTTTAGCCATGATCATCGGGTTCAACTTCAGGCTGTCGATAAGAAGAGCATTGTAATTATATATACCAAAAGCATATGAAAGAGAATCTTCCTTTGTTTTGATCTTCGAATTCTTAACTGAACTTTTACCACATGAAACGATCATGATGGTAATCAATAATGCTGGAATAATCAATCCCCTGATTTTCATTTTAAACGTTTTAAGTTAAATTTTGGCAAAGATAACACTTTGGATCTTGTAAAAAAGAGTAGAATCTTTTTTTTCAGATTTTTATTGCCCGTGTTATATGTCTCTTTCCCGGAGGTCCCTGTACCAGTGTAACTTTAAAACCATATTCCCTTAGGTTTCGCTTTACTTCCCCTTTGCAGGAGTAGGTGACAAATATCCCATTCGGTTTTATTACATCAGATATTTTTTTAAGAATATTTCCCGACCACATTTCAGGTTGCTTGTCAGGACCGAAAGCATCGAAATATACAAGATCATATGATCCGCCGATAGCATCCTTTGTAAGATCACATCTGATTTTCAGAAGGCTGAAAGCAGGTGAAATGCAGATCATTTTGCCCCATTCCGCCTCATGTATTTTATCGAATAACTCTTTCCCTGAGGGTCCGGCAAAAATGTGATGATTCAGTTTTTCTGTGATTTCCTTATCAAGAGGATATTTATCCAGTGTCGTATAGAATACTTTTCTCTTTCCTGCTAATGACCTGTATGCCGTAAGCAGTGCATTCAGCCCTGTTCCGAAACCAATCTCAAGAATATTAACCGGATCGTTATTACATGTGTCATAACCGTTTTTCATGAATATGAATTCCGATTCCTGAAATGCCCCGTGCACCGAATGATAGTGTTCGTCAAGTTCAGGAACATAGATCGTGTGAGATCCGTCGGTGGTTGTTACAATCTGGTTCAATGTTCGGTAAGTTGTTACGGCGACCGGCATCCGGCATACGGCATACGGCTTCCGGCTTCCGGCCGCACACCGCACGCCGCCTCTCACCTCTCACCTCTCATCGCTCATCGCTCATCGCTCACCTCTCACGCCTCACCCCTCACGCCGCACACCGCACGCCGCACGCCGCCTCTCACCTCTCATCGCTCATCGCTCATCGCTCACCTCTCACCCCGCACGCCTCACGCCGCACGCCTCACGCCGCTTGCCTGATTAAAAATAAAATTATCGCCACCGCAAAGTTATTTAATAGTATTGTATTATTTTTATTACCTGATTAGTGGTAAACAATAACAAACATATTAATAAATATTTATGACCATGAGAAACTTACATTCAAGAAGAGATTTCGTGAAACTGGCTGCCGCCGGAACGGTCGGCGCCATGATGTTTTCGAACTATTCATGCAAGAAGAAGGTCCCCGGGATAGGTCTTCAGCTTTATACGATCCGTGATGCCATGACGGCTGATCCGGCAGGTTCGCTGAAAAGAGTTGCAGAAGCAGGTTACAAATACCTTGAGCTCGCCGGGTATGCCGATGGTAAATTCTATGGTTATGAGCCCACCGCTTTTAAGAAACTGGCAAACGACCTTGGAATGGAAATACTGAGCAGCCATACTCAGGTTGAAGCAGAGGGTATTACCCTGGAGAATGCAACAAAAATGGCAGAAGATCATGCCTTACTTGGTGTGAAATACTGTATTCAGCCATGGGTTGTCGAAGAAGCACGTACAACAATTGCCAGTTACCAGAAAATGGCCTCAGACTGGAATCAGGTTGGTCAGATAATGAAAAATTATGGAATAAAATTCGGATATCATAATCATAATTTTGAATTCGACAATGTTGAAGGAAAAATTCCTTATTTCGATGTATTCATGGCTGAACTGGACAAAGATCTGGTTACAATGGAAATAGATTTGTTCTGGACAACAAAGGCAGGTCAGGATCCGGTGGAAATAATAAAGAAATATCCGGGCAGGTTTGAGTTATTCCATATGAAGGATATGTTCACAAATGAAGCTCCGTTCTTTACAACCGTTGGAGTGAATGATTTTGCTCCCGTAGGTGCGGGTGTGATCGATTTTAAAAGGATACTGGCCGTAAAAGATATTGCAGGAATGAAATATATGGTCGTGGAACAGGACCTCAGCAGGGATAACGACCCCTTCAGGGATATTCAGACCAGTATTACAAATCTTCAGACAAAAATACTCGTCTGACCCTTTTGCGCTCTTTGCCCTGAGCTTTGTGCCCTTTGCCCTTTGCCCTGAGCCCTGAGCCCTGAGCCCTGAGCCCTGAGCCCTGTGCCCTTTGCCCGGCCGTCGCTGTCCTTCATCAGCTATGGCTGGCAAAGCCTGCACCTTTACCAGTCTGAATCGTACCAGGAGCGTACATCAGTAACTCTCATACCCGCATTGCGTGCAGCCTGGATGCCCAGTTCGGCATCCTCGAATACCTCAATGTACCGGGGTTCAATATGCATTTGCCCGGCACATTTCAGAAATGTCTCGGGATCCGGCTTGAACGCATTGACGTCATTGGCGGTCACTACTATTTCAAAATATTTCCTGAGATCTGTTATCTGGAGTGTCCGCTCCACAGCTTCCCTGTGACCACCGGTACCTACAGCCATCGGTAATATGCCGTGATATTTTTTTACAATATCCGTAACCGGTTTTATAGGTTTTACAAGGTGCTGAAGACGGAAGAATTCCTTTAGCTTTTCATCCATTATCTCCTGAATTGTAACATTGCCATCCAGCCCGCAATCTGTAATTATTTCCCTGGCAATTATCCACCCGGGGCTGCCTGTATGCTTTCGCAAAAAACTTGTGTCAATATGTGCACCGAATTTCTCACAGGCTTTTTTCCAGCCCTGAAAATGATATGGCATAGTATCTGCCAGCGTACCGTCAAGATCGAAAATGAGACCCTTTACTCCTTGCTGAATATCGTATTGCATATTTCAAAAACAAGGCGCAAAAATAGTCAAAAAATATGATTTTTATGCACAGGCGATATCAGATGGTTTTTATTATGCAGATATTCAGTTATTTGCGTTGTCGCGGTAATAGCCCTCCAGTTCAACATTGCCTTTGTTCAGATCTATTTTTCTGATAATTACTTTCACGATTTTCTGACCGGTCTGTGCCGATAATTCCTCCAGTAGCTGTGTCCGTAGCCCCGGATGCAGAAGTTCCGGCTTATTGAAAACTATTGTTAACGGTGAAAGTGAACGATTTTTCAGGAATAATTCCAGTATTATCGCTGTAATAATGATTACCGAATTTATAACTATTGCGCCTATTACCGGGGGCGGGATATTTGCCTGTGAATTAATGACGGAGACTCCTATAGCGGTAAATACATAGGTCATGTCCTTCGCTGTGTAATTGACTGTCCTGAACCGGAGGATGGCAAAAATGGCAAACAGCCCCAATGCCATACCAAGCTGGATATTAACGGTTTCGAGCAAGGAACAGAGAAGAAATATGATAATACCCATCAGGAAAAGGGAAAATACATATTCTTCCTTCTTTGTAAACCTGTAGTAAATGAGCCTTATCAGAATAAAAAGAACTGCCAGATTGACAATGAACCTGACCATGATACTCAGCAAAGTATCTTCAATAGCAAGGGATTCGAATGACATATAATATGTGGTTAAATGGCTTAAATCTCGATACAGTCCTTGAGCAGCATATATACAATGCTGTTCCGTTTGTCAAAAGCTTTATAAAATCCTTCAAGATAGTTAATCATATCTTTTTTGGATCTTGTACTAAGATATGGGAAATCATTGATAACTTTATAAATCTCTTCCTTTTTTTCAGTGAACTGAACCAGTGCTTCGGTATATTCCTCTTCTGTCCTGCAAACACCAAGATATCTTCTTTCGCGGACCGTTTCGATTCCCAGTCCCTCAAAGGGTATGGCATAATCAGTATTTACAAGTCCGGAATAATCGAAATCGAAGGGAATTATTATTCCTGATTCCAGGCCTCCGTAATTACCCTGTGCTATTGTGAGTGTATTATGCCGTATAGGTACCGACCAGTCGGTATTACCGATCATGTAATTGAAAATCGCCATCCGGTCCATAATATCCTTTCTGATATGTCGCTGTGTGACATGTGCAGTTTCAACTTCTCCTGAATTTGTCCGCCTGCCCAGCGATTCTACCGGTTCAATAAGGAATGCGAATTCCTGAATTGGTTTGGTCGGTTTGGATGTATTTATGTAGTTAACTCTAAGCAACCTGACCCTGAAGCTGTATTCCGTGAGAATGTTATAAATTTTATATACCAGAAATTCCCTGAGAAGATAATCTTCACCACCGGCACTGCAATGTGTAACCATTTTTATCTTATCTGTTTTACTGAATTCACCAGGAACTGAATCCTGTTTTTTAAAGTTCAGCATTATAGGAGGGAAGTCGCAGATTGCCAGACGGGAAATTCCCCTGGGTTTTACTTTCAGTGATTTTACGATTGAATCACCCGGACTTGTATGGTAAATCAGTGTTGCGTCAAGATATTCTGTATCATTTTTCTTTCTTCTGTACTGTGTAATGTCGAATTTGAGGGATATCTCCATTAATTCATCACTGTCGAACAGGATAATATCATCGCCGATAGTATCTGCTACGGCATATTTCATTTTCAGCGAATCTGGCTGACTGAAACCATTAATTATGCCGATAAGGCATAAAAGGATTAAAAGAGGGAGGATTTTTTTCATATTACAAAACTGTATACATTTTAGCTGACCTGAATTTCACGACCGAATATAGTATAAAATGAGGAGATTGCAAAGAGATTTAGCGGATATAAAAAAGGCCGCTGATGAGGCGGCCTTTAACGAATGATCATAATGTTTACTTTTTATATTGAGCCAGATAATCCTTAACCTGGCGGTAAACATTCTCTCCTGTAAATCCCAGTTTCTCATCAAGGACCTTGTAAGGTGCTGAATATCCGAATGTATCAACACCCCATATCTTCCCTTTCGGTCCGGTCAGTCCCTGTAAGGTAACAGACAATCCTGCTGTAAGTCCGAAAACAGGTATATCATCAGGAATGACGGATTTCCTGTAAGCTTCACTCTGTCCTCTGAACAATCCTTCCGATGGTGCAGAAATAATACGTATCCTGAGTCCGTCATTTTTCAGAAGTACTGCGCCTTCAACAAGAGTTGATACTTCCGAACCGCCTGCAACAAGAACTATATCAGGTTTGCCTTCACAGTCTGAAACAATATAAGCTCCGTTTTTCATCTGAAGTGCATCCTGGTACCTTTTGCCCGGTCCGGAGGGCAGATCTTTTATATTCTGCCTGGATAGTATGAGTGCCGTAGGTGTTTTTTTGTTTTCAAGAGCAAGTTTCCATGCAACATTTGTTTCCATGGCATCGGCAGGTCTGAGCACCAGCATACTGTTCACCCCATGATGGTTTTTCAGATGTTCCATCAGCCTGATCTGAGCTTCCTGTTCAACAGGCTGGTGAGTGGGACCATCTTCACCAACACGGAATGCATCATGGGTCCAGATATAACGTACCGGTAATTCCATCAGGCAGGCAAGTCTCACTGCCGGTTTCATATAGTCGGAGAATACAAAGAAGGTTCCGCATGCGGGAATGATACCTCCATGAAGAGCCATCCCGTTCATTATGGCAGCCATAGTCAGCTCCGTAACACCAGCCTGAAGAAATGCACCACTGAAATCTCCTTTTACAAAAGGTTTTGTGTTTTTAAGAAAACCGTCAGTCTTATCAGAGTTAGAAAGGTCGGCTGATGCCACAATCATATTCTCCACTTTCCTGGCAAGTACTCCCAGTACAGCAGCCGAAGCAGCCCTTGTGGCTATTCCTTCTTTCTGGGTGACAGATTCAAAATCTATTTCCGGGATGTTACCTGAATAGAAAAGGTCGAGTTTTCCGGCTGCTTCACTGTTCTTTGAAACCCATTCTGCTTTTTCCTTTTTCCATCCTGCAGCATATTTGCGTTTTGCTTCAAGCACACTGGAATAATGCTCCTTTACTCCTGCAAAAATCCTGAAAGGATCGGCCGGATCTCCTCCAAGGTTGGCGAGGGATCTTTCATAAGAACCACCGGCTTCACTTACCGGCATACCATGTGTCGACGTCTTTCTCTCAAAGCTCTTTCCGTCATTGTCAACCAGTCCTTTCCCCATTATCGTCTTTCCGATTATCAGGAAAGGTTTGTCTGTTGATTTAACTGCCAGTGAAAGAGCTTTTCTTATCTGTTCCTGGTCATTTCCGTCTATTGTAACTACTTCCCAGCCCCATGCTTTGTATTTGGCAGCTGTATCTTCAATGGTCACTGCCTTTGTTTCAGTTGAAAGCTGTATGTCGTTTGAATCATAGAACATTATAAGGTTATTAAGGCCGAGATAACCGGCAAGGCGACCTGCACCCTGAGATATTTCTTCCTGGACACCCCCATCTGAAATAAATGTAAAGATCTTATGGGAGAAAAGTTCCCCGAACCTTGCTGCAAGAAATCTCTCAGCTAT
>CAYQZL010000127.1:0-12148 GCA_964421975.1 uncultured Rikenellaceae bacterium | reverse complement strand
AAGAGTAATAATTTATTTTTAAAAATAATTTCGATTGTTTGATAATTTACATAAAAAAGCCTTATTTTTGCGTTCCAAAATTGGCGACTTGATTTATTTGTGGACAAACAATATTTTAATAAAAGACATGTATTTAACATCAGAAAAAAAGCAGGAGTTGTTCAAGTCATTCGGAACGTCAGAAATTGATACCGGTACAGCTGAGGGACAGATAGCGCTCTTCTCGTACAGGATCAATCATCTTACTGAACACCTGAAAAAGAATAAAAAGGATTTCAGTACACAGCAGGCATTGATAAAGCTTGTAGGTAAAAGAAGAAGGCTTCTGGATTATCTCAGAGTAAAAGATATCGAACGATACCGCGAAATCGTAAAAGCATTGAAATTACGCAAATAGGGGGAAAGGCAATTTTGAATTGCCTTTTTTCATACTATTTTTATATCCGTAATTTCACCAATCACAAAATCATACAAAAGAATGTTCAACGTTAAAGAGAAAATTATTGATCTCGGTCAGGAGAGGCAGATTGTATTGCAAACAGGGAAGATGGCCAGGCAGGCCGACGGTGCTGTTCTCCTGAAACAGGGAAAAACAATGTTGCTGGCAACTGTCGTTGCTGCAAAAGAACCTAAGGAAGATGCGGATTTTATGCCTCTTTCTGTCGAATATAAAGAAAAATACGCTTCTACAGGACGTATTCCGGGTGGCTTTCTTAAAAGAGAAGCAAGGCCTTCAGATTATGAAATACTTATTTCACGGCTGGTTGACAGGGCTTTACGTCCGCTTTTCCCGGATGATTATCACTGTGAAACTTTCGTAACCATAAATCTGATTTCCGCTGATGCCGATATTATGCCTGATGCGCTTGCCGGACTCGCTGCTTCTGCAGCTCTGGCAGTTTCAGATATACCCTTCAGGGGACCTATTTCGGAAGTAAGGGTGGCCAGGATCAACAATCAGTATATCATTAATCCCACTGCTTCAGAACTAGAGAAAGCTGATATGGATCTTATGGTCGGTGCAACATATGATAATATCCTGATGGTAGAGGGTGAAATGAAAGAAGCACAGGAATCTGAAATGCTTGAAGCTCTGCGGCTTGCACATGATACTATTAAGATTCACTGTAAGGCACAGATGGAATTCGCGGAAGAACTTGGAAAAACAGCTAAGAGAGAATATACTCCGGGTGCAGAGGATGAGGAACTTAAGAAAAAAGTCTGGAATGAAACATACGATAAGTGTTACCAGGCTGCAAAGTCATCAACTACCAGCAAACAGGCACGTACAGATGCTTTTGAAGCCATCCTGACTGAATTCCTCAGCCAATATACGGAAGAAGATGAAGTGAATGAAGTTCTTGTTAAGAAATATTATCATGATGTACTGAAAGAATCGGCAAGAAGACTGGTTCTGGACGAACAGATAAGACTCGACGGAAGAAGACCTGATGAGATACGTCCGATTGTCTGTGAGATTGATCCTCTTCCTGCCACACATGGTTCTTCATTGTTCACAAGAGGTGAGACCCAGTCTCTTACTACCGTTACTCTCGGAACCAAGCTTGATGAAAAGATCATAGATGAAGTACTTAATCAGGGTAGTGAAAAATTTACCCTTCATTATAATTTTCCACCCTTTTCTACCGGTGAAGCCAAACCTGCACGCGGAGTAAGCCGCAGGGAAATTGGTCATGGTAACCTGGCACACAGGGCACTTAAGAATATGATGCCTCCTGATGAAGAGAATCCTTATGCAATCAGGGTTGTTTCCGATATACTTGAATCGAACGGATCTTCTTCAATGGCCACTGTATGTGCAGGCTCTCTTGCCCTTATGGATGCCGGGATACAACTCCGTAAAGCTGTTTCAGGTATTGCAATGGGACTAATAAGCGACAAGGATACAAGTAAATATGCAATCCTTTCGGATATACTGGGGGATGAAGATCATCTGGGCGATATGGATTTCAAGGTTGCCGGAACAAAAGACGGAATAACAGCCACACAGATGGATATCAAGGTAGAGGGTCTCTCATTTGAGGTCATGGCAAAAGCCCTTGAACAGGCAAAAGCAGGAAGAATGCATATACTCGGTATCATGAACAGGATAATTTCGGAACCTCATCCTGAACTTAAACCTCATGCCCCGAGAATAGAAATGCTCTCCATACCGAAGGAAATGATTGGAGCACTTATTGGCCCGGGAGGTAAGGTGATCCAGGAAATACAGCGGGAAACAGGAGCCACAATAATTGTGGAAGAAGTCGATGGAAGAGGTGATGTAAATGTATTCGGCGAAAATAAAGAAGTGATATCAGCAGCAGTTAACTGGATAAAGAAAATTGTTGCTGTGCCTGAGATAGGACAGGTTTATAAAGGAAAAGTGAAAACCATTGTTCAGTTTGGCGCTTTTGTGGAAATACTTCCGAATAAAGACGGATTGCTTCACATTTCGGAGATCGACTGGAAAAAAGTAAATAAAGTTGAGGATGTCCTGAAAGAAGGAGATGAGGTTGAAGTAAAGCTTATAGAAATTGACCAGAAAAATGGAAAACTTAAGCTTTCAAGGAAAGTTCTTCTTCCCCGGCCGCCAAAATCAGACCAGGAACACCGTCCACATAAAGAACAGAAGCAGGAATAATCATAAAAGCATTATTCTTTTAAAGGCGTTCTCGTAACGCCTTTTTCATTATTGTTAATTCATATTCAATATTTATATTTGACTGACAGATTTTCCGGTTTTTATGAAGGTCAATTATAATTATATTGTGATCGAAGGCAATATCGGAGCCGGGAAAACCACTCTTGCAGGTAAGATAGCAGAAGAGTTCAATGCCAGGCTGATACTCGAACATTTTGCCGATAATCCTTTTCTTCCGAAGTTTTATGCCGATCCGGAGAAATACTCCTTTCCGCTGGAATTATCTTTTCTGGCAAGCCGCTACAGGCAGCTGAAGGAAGAACTGGAACCACGCGATCTGTTCAGTTCATTCACTGTGGCAGATTACTATTTCGCCAAATCACTGATCTTTGCAGCTTCAACACTTAAAGGAGATGAGTATAACCTTTACAGGCAGATCTTTTATATAATTTACAGCTCTCTCCCGAAACCGGATATCTTTGTTTATCTTCATCTTAATACCGGCAGACTTCTTGATAACATTGAAAAAAGGGGAAGATCTTACGAAAAGACAATAACCGGAGAATACCTGAAAAGCATACAGGAAAGTTATTTCTCCTTCTTCAGGCAAAATCCTGATAATAAATACCTGATAATCGATATCAGTAATATTGATTTTGTTTCCAGCGAAACAGATTACAGGAAAATAATAAATGCAATTTTCATGGAAGATTATCCGGCGGGAATAAATAAACTCATCTTATAAAAATCAGCATGTTTTTGCTAAAAGCATATATTAAAAATTCTTAAAAATCACTTAAGCTGCATTGGATCATTAAAAACAGAATTATTTTGATATGAAATATTTTCCAGTTAGATGAACTTTTTTTTACATTTGCAGTTTAATTTGTATATTGTTCAAGAATTTACGAAACGACTATTATTAAACAAATAACCAGTATTATTATGAAAAAAATCAGCAGCTATTTTATCCTTATCCTGGCCGCAGCAGTAATGACAAGCTGCAGTGGTCTGAATAAAATGAAGAAAAATCAGGACACGATAAGGTATGAGGTTACTCCGAAGGTTCTTGAAGCCCATGGAGGCCTTGTAAATGTAACAATCAAGGGTGAATTTCCTGAAAAGTATTTCGACAAGAAAACTACAGTTACTGCCACTCCGGTTCTTGTATATGATGGTGGTGAAACTTCCTTTGATAAAGTACAGGTACTACAGGGTGAGAAAGTTATGGCCAATAATCAGGTAATAACCTATACCGGCGGAAATTTCACCTACAATGCCGTTATCCCTTATAAAGATGCGATGAGAGTATCCGAGCTTATGCTGAGGGTAAATGCCACAAGAGGTGCAAAAAGTCTCGATTTTGAACCGGTTAAGCTTGCTGATGGTGTCATATCTACATCAACACTTGTTCAGAAGCATGGCAGAGCTGTTATTATGAAGGATAATTTCCAGAGAATTATTCCTGAAACACAGGTAGCCGATATTAATTATGTTATCAACAGAGCTGATATCCGCAGCGCCGAGCTGAAAGCTGCAGACATTCTTGCATTAAGAGAATATATTAATGCAGTTAATGCTGATCCCGACCGCCTGTTCAAAACAACCACTGTCAGTTCCTATGCATCACCTGACGGACCTCTTGCACTGAACGAAAAACTTTCAGGGAACAGAGGTACTGCAGCTGATAAATTCATTAAAAAGGAATTCTCCAAGATTGAAGCAGCAAAATCAGGCGATTTCTTTGACAACTTAACAACTGCAGAAGACTGGGAAGGCTTTAAGGAAGAAGTTGAAAAATCATCCATTCAGGATAAAGATCTGATCCTTCGTGTTCTTTCGATGTACGCCGATCCTGCAGTACGTGAAAGGGAGATCAAGAACATGTCTTCTGCCTATGAAGCGCTTAAAACTGATATCCTTCCGAAACTGAGAAGGTCAAAAATGATTGTTAACGTTGATAAGATAGGTCGCAGCGACGAACAGATTCTGGCACAGGCCAAATCGGATCCGAAAGTACTGAGCCTTGAGGAAATGCTTTATGCATCCACTCTTACCAAAGACCTTAACGAACAGCTGAAATTCTATCAGGCTGCTGCAGAAGCATATCCGAAATGTATAAGGGCACATAACAATATTGGCTATACACTTATGGCACTGGGCAGAACAGACGATGCCGTAAAAGCATTCGAATCAGCAAAAGCAATCAACAATAATGACGTTGTAAAAAATAACCTTGCTTTCGCAGCCCTGGTTAAAGGTGAACTCGTAAAAGCTGAGGAATTATTCAATTCAATGACCGCACAGACTCCCGAATCAAAATGGGGCCTTGGCGTTATAGCAATTACAAAAGGTGAATACGACAGAGCAGTTAATCTGTTCGGAACAGAACCTTGCTTCAACCTTGCACTTGCACAGCTTCTTAAAGGTGATGTCAACAGGGCTAAAGCCTCTCTCGACAGTATGAAGGAAACATGCAAGGGTAGAGCTCCTTACCTGAAAGCCATTGTTGGTGCACGTCTTGATGATAAAAACTATATGCTTACAGGCCTGCGTGAAGCAATAGGGATCGATCCTGCATTCAAGGCAATGGCAAAAACCGAAATGGAATTTGCAAAATTCTTTGCAGATGATGCATTCAAATCATTGATCCAGTAACAGATTCTGATTTAATGATATTATAAAGAGAATGTTTCTGAATTTTTTATTAACCGCAAAGGACGCTAAGTCCCGATAGCTATCGGGAGCGCAAAGGACGCTAAGGAGATTATTTAAATAATATTTCTTTGCGATCTTTGCGTAAATTCTTTGCGCACTTTGCGGTTAATATTATATCTTCTGAAACATTCTCTTTTTTATTTATATGTAAGCTTTATACAGTTCCCATAATACTATTCCTGCACTTACAGCGATATTGAATGAATGCTTTGTCCCTGACTGAGGTATTTCTATAACAAGATCACATTCATCAATAATATTCTGGTCCACACCATGGACTTCATGACCAAATACCAGTGCATATTTTAAATTCTTTTCTGCCCTGAAATCCTTCAGGCTGACAGCACCTTCAGCCTGTTCTATCCCAATGATCCTGTATCCCGACGATTTAAGTCCGGCAATTGCATCATATGTTTTACTGAAGTATTTCCAGTCAACCGATTCCGTTGCACCCAATGCAGTTTTACGTATTTCCGGATGAGGAGGCTTTCCTGTGATACCGCACAGATAAATACTTTCTGCAAGAAATGCATCAGCCGTTCTGAATATCGATCCTACATTACTCATGCTCCTGACATTATCAAGTACAATAATAAAAGGTGATTTTCCGGCATTTCTGAATTGATCCACACTCTTTCTTCCAAGTTCACTGTTAAGAAGCTTCCGCATCCTTTTTTTTCGCTAAATTAGGGAAAATATGTTTTTATTATCTTATTTTGTATAAGGGTGATTTCTGTGACTTTTAGGTTATTGCTAATAAATAAAGTATCGATATGAATATTCATGAATTTCAGGGGAAATCGCTCCTCCGTTCATATAATGTAGATATTCAGGAAGGTTTTATCGCCGAAACCCCTGATCAGGCAATAATGGTTGCAAACCAGTTACGTGAAAAATTCGGTTCGGAATATTTTGTTATAAAAGCACAGATCCATGCCGGCGGAAGAGGTAAAGCAGGTGGAATAAAGCTTGCAAAATCAGTTGAGGAAGCCGGGATTATTGCCGCCGGATTGCTTGGTAAAAAGCTTATCACTCCTCAGACCGGTCCGGCAGGAAAAACAGTGAATAAGGTGCTGGTTGCACAGGATGTTTACTACAGTGGCGAATCAGAGATCCGCGAATTCTATTTAAGTATACTTCTCAACCGTGACAGAAGCCGATATATAATAATGTATACTCCTGATGGCGGAATGTCTGTCGAGGAAGTTGCAGAAAAAAGCCCTGAAAGGATATTTACTGAAGAGATACATCCGGCTGTCGGCCTTCTGCCATATCAGTGCCGTAATATAGCTTTCAACCTGGGATTGAGCGGAACCGCATTTAAGAATATGCAAAAGTTCATCGAGGGTCTCTATGAAACTTTTACCAGCTGTGATGCACAGTTGCTGGAGATAAATCCTGTATTAAAGACCAGCGATAACAGAATACTGGCAGTCGACTGTAAGGTCACCCTGGATGAAAATGCTCTTTTCAGACATCCCGATCTTGCTGAGATGCGTGATATTCTTGAAGAAGATCCTGTCGAAACGGAAGCCGGCAAATATAATCTTAACTTTATCAGACTCGATGGTAACGTGGGTTGTATGGTGAATGGTGCCGGACTGGCAATGGCAACGATGGACATAATAAAACTTTCGGGAGGTGAACCATCCAATTTCCTCGATGTTGGCGGAGGTGCCAGTGAAGAAACAGTTGAAGCCGGTTTCAGGATCATACTTAAGGATCCGGCAGTTAAAGCGATACTGATAAATATATTCGGCGGTATCGTTCGTTGCGACAGGGTCGCTAACGGCATTGTTGAAGCATACAGATCGGTCGGGAAAATAAATGTGCCTGTTATAATAAGACTTCAGGGAACAAACGCTGAAGAGGCAAAAGAAATTATTGATAAATCGGGACTTGCCGTATATTCTGCAATTTCATTCAGGGAGGCTGCTGAGAAAGTCAGTTCGGTCCTGAAAGATGTATGATATTATTTTCTGTGCGATCCGTCACAGAAAGGTTTGTTGCATGACTTGCCGCACCTGCAAAGCCATACTTCTTCCGGTACAGATTCAGTATCTCTCTGAAGATCTTTCAGGATAAAATTACCCGTTATCCTCAGCGGTTCGCCTTCCGTTACTTCTACAGTAACTTTTGGTTCATCACTTTTTTTATCCTCCATTGTCTGATTTATTTATCCTTCAAAGCCGATTTTTCTGTGATGGCCGTCACAAAACGGTTGTTGATGACTTGAGCCACAGCGACAGACCGAAACAATACTGTCCCTGATCTCTTTTACATTTCCATTGTTAATGAACTTGAAAGTTCCTTTGATAATTATCGGCCCGTCTTTCATTATTTTTACCGTAACAGGCTGTGACAGTATCCCTGTCTCCTTACCTTCCATCAGCTCCGGCCTTCTGAATATAATATGATTGGTCTGTCCGGATTCAATGTTTTTATTCTTTTCCTCATCATTCCACTTCCAGGTGAGCGCTTCGGTAGGACACATATTAACTGTCCTGATTATCTCTTCAGTCGTCGCACCATTCATATCAACCCATGGCCTCCGGCCAGGATCAAAAACTTCTATCAGCTCCCGGTAACAATAAGACGCATGTATGCATGCCCCGGGCTTCCAGTATACAGTAATCTCACCATTTGTATATTTCCGGTTCCCCTGGAATGAATTGCCTTTTTCAATCATGATTGTTGATAAGTTAACTCACTAAATGTTTGCAATTTAATATTTTTTATTAATAAATATTTGATTAAATAATCATGCGAATGATTATATTTGCCTATCAGTCTGATGGTGAAAGTGTTTAATTGGATGGTCTGTATAGCAGGTATGATTATTCTCGAAGTTGGTATGACCGGTGTTGTTGCTGTCATTGCAGGGCTGCTGTTAATCGGCTGTGGTGCAGCTGGTTATATTTCATTAAGGCTCAGAGATAACCTTAAATGCCTTATTGCAAAAAAGAAAGAAATTGAAAAAGAAAATCACGATCTTCATGGAAGGATCAGTGAGCTCAGGGAAGTGAACCTTCACATTGAGGATTCATTAAAGGAACAGACAAGAACTTCAAAATTTTTCAAATCACTTGTAGAATCACCTGATGACGGTATAGCTTTCTATGATAAGGAAGGGGCACTGAAATATTCAAATTCAGCCTACTTTTTACTGACCGGACTTGACAGAGACTCATACAATGCCCAGTCATCTTCCGAACTGATACATCCCGATGACAGGGATTACCATACTGAGAAGCTTAAACATCTGGAAGAAGAAGGTTTTTACGGCAGCGAGCTGAGAATACTGAAAAAGGATGGAAATTATATATGTCTTTCCACACGTTCTGTTGTCATAAAAGATGATTCCGGAAAGTCTGTCGGGTCTATGACCATTTTCCGTGATATAACAGAACTTAAGAAAGAGCACGAAGCACTTATCAAAGCAAATATTGAGGTTGAAACGAGCAATAAGCTGAAATCGACTTTCCTTGCAAATATCTCACATGAGATTAGAACTCCCCTTAACAGTGTGGTAGGATTTGCCAACCTGCTTCTGTCAGAGGATATTTCCGGGAAGGACAGGGAACAATATTTCGAACATATAACATATAACAGTGAAAAACTTCTTCAGATCATTGGCGATATAATAGACCTGTCAAGACTTGAAAGCTCCCAGATAATGATAGCCAGCGAAGAGGTTTCTGTCGGGCAGGTGGTAAAAGAAGTGATTGAAGAAGCCGGTCAGGTGATCAGGAGAAACGAAAAGAGTATAAGCTTAAGCGTAATAACCCAGCTGGATAATAACACCGACCGGATATTATCCGACAAAATATGGCTTAAAAGGGTTCTTAACCATTTAATGGATAATGCTATTAAGTTCACCCTCGACGGGGCCGTGGAGTTATCGTATTATCCTCAGAATGGAGATCTCATATTTAAAATAAAAGATACAGGAATAGGTATCAACAAGGAGAATCTCGGACGTATTTTTGAAGAGTTCCAGCAGGAAATAGACGGACATCATCGTCCATTCGAAGGACTGGGGATCGGTCTTACCCTGGTCAAAGAAGTGATTCACCGGATGGGAGGTAAGATCATCGTTCAGTCTGAAAAAGGTATAGGATCGGTTTTCACATTTTCTATACCATTTAATAAACCGGGAACGAATGAGGCGGGATCAGCCGGTGCCGAGAAGGCGCAGCCTGTCGAAGAGATCGACTGGAGCGCCAACAAATGCCTGCTTGTGGATGATAATGTTGATGTTCTTACATATCTTAAAAGAATACTTCTGGATACCGGTATAAACGTAATCACTGCTAATTCCGGGGCTTCGGCAATTGAAGCTATACAGCAGAACACCGACCTGGATCTCATCCTGCTCGATCTCCAGATGCCTGAGATCAACGGACTTGATGTTACCAGGGAAATAAGGAAGTTAAACAGTGATCTGCCAATCATAGCTCAGACAGCCTATATCTTTGAAGAAGACAAAGACACAATCCTCAGAGCCGGATGTGATGCATGTCTTATCAAACCAATTCTGAAAGAAAACCTTATCACGGTTATGTCTTCATTTATCAGACCTAAGTAATCAGCAGACTGATCTGTCCCTTTTTCTTCTTACATTGCATACAACTTTGTTTCCATGTCTTATTCCTATGCAGATATTATATTGCCTCTTGCAATCAAAGGAAGGCTCACTTACAGTATTCCTCCGGATCTCATGGATCATGCCAGACCTGGAGTGAAAGCAATGGTTCAGCTGGGCAGCAGAAAGGTATATACAGGCATAATTGGAAGGATACATGATGAGAAGCCCGGACTTGCCAGAATAAGATCAATAATAAGAATTGCGGATCCGCATCCCGTTGTGAATGAAAAGCAGCTGAAACTCTGGAAATGGATGTCGGATTACTATATGTGCTCCGAAGGTGAAGTACTAAAGGCCGCTGTCCCGGGAATCTTCTTCCCTGAAGGAGATACCTCGGCAGAAATTGATGAGAAGTATAAACCAAGAATGGAAACCTTTGTCAGGCTGACACAGGATTTTTCGGAAGAAGAGTTAAATGGAATTCTTGATGGTCTGAAAAAGGCTCCGAAACAGTCTGATATGCTGACCACTTTTCTTCATCTTTCCGGTATCGGATCTGAAGAAGGGATACAGCCTGTTAAGAAAGCATTATTACTCAAGGAAACGGGTTCTTCTCCGGCAAATATGGACGCACTGGTAAAGAAAAAGATCCTGCAGTATATATCTATAGGGGTTGACAGGCTGCAGGAAAAGGAATTTAAGACAGAACCTCTTAACAGTCTGAGCAATAGTCAGCATGATGTTATGGATACTGTTAAGGCTCAGTTCACCGGTAAGGATGTGGTTCTTATACACGGGATTACATCAAGTGGCAAGACGGAAATATATATACATCTTATTGAAGAACAGCTTAGAATCGGTAAGCAGGTACTTTATCTGCTTCCCGAAATTGCTCTGACGACACAGATCATTCTCCGGCTGCAGAGACATTTTGGTAAAAAAACAGGGGTTTATCATTCAAGGTTCAGTGAACAGGAAAAAGCCGAGATATGGAAAAAAGTCGCTGAAAATAATCCCGATACTGGCTACAGGCTTGTCCTTGGTGTGAGGTCATCAATCTTTCTTCCTTTCAGTGATCTCGGTCTGGTGATTATTGATGAAGAGCACGATGGTTCATATAAGCAACATGATCCTGCTCCCCGTTACAATGCACGTGACTCAGCCATCATGCTCGCATCATTTCACAGGGCAAAAACTATCATGGGCTCAGCTTCACCCTCGGTGGAAAGCTACAGCAATGCCATCAGCGGTAAATACGGACTTGCTGAGTTAAAAGAAAGGTACGGTGCTGTCAGATTGCCTGAGATAATTCTCGCAAATACACGCGAAGCATACAGGAAAAAACTAATGGTCTCTCATTTCACTCCTGAGCTGCTGAATGCTATCGATCAGGCCCTGGAAAATGAGGAACAGGTTATACTGTTCAGGAACAGGAGAGGATTCTCTCCTTATATAGAGTGTCCTGAATGCAGCTGGATACAGGTTTGTAAACAGTGTGCAGTTAATATGACATACCATAAGGCTGCGGGCAGTATGGTATGCCATTATTGCGGCTACAGGACACCCGTCCCTACGAAATGTGGCAATTGCGGTTCGCCGGGACTGGCAACAAGGGGATTCGGTACTGAGAAAATTGAGGATGAGATCAGGATTGTCTTTCCTGCAGCCCGTGTGGGACGAATGGATCAGGATACAACAAGAGGTAAAAACTCTTTTAACAGGATAATCAGGGAATTTGAAGAAAAACGTATAGATATTCTTATCGGCACCCAGATGATTTCAAAAGGTCTCGATTTTGAAAATCTGACTGTTGTTGGTATCCTGAATGCTGATAATCTGTTAAACTATCCTGATTTCAGAGCTCATGAAAGAAGCTTTCAGCTTATGGAGCAGGTAAGCGGCAGGGCAGGTCGCAGACAAAAGCAGGGTAAAGTGATAATACAGACAGCAGATCCCCGGAACAGGATCATCAGGCTCGTTCTCCGTCACGATTATGCAGGAATGTACAGGATGCAGGCTGAGGAACGTAAAACTTTCAATTATCCGCCTTTCTGCAGGATGATAAAGATCATACTGAAGCATAAGGACAGAATGTTACTGAACAGCTATTCTGACTGCCTGGGAAATGACCTGAAAAGCTTTCTGGGCGACCGCGTGCTTGGTCCTGAATTCCCGGTAATCGCACAGTTACAAATGTA
>CAYQZL010000126.1:0-12370 GCA_964421975.1 uncultured Rikenellaceae bacterium | reverse complement strand
GAGATGGAATCTCGTGACTGGAGTTCAGACGTGTGCTCTTCCGATCTATGCTCCGGAAGATATTAAGGATAAGTCGAAGGTTAAACTTATTTTCCTGAGCTGCGGAAGTTTTGAAAATGCGAATGGTGTCAGGAATGCCGCCACCGCTCTCAAAGATGCAGGCTTCAATGCTGTCCCATATATCTCTGAGAATACCCGCCATGAGTTCCAGACCTGGAGGCGCAGTCTTTTTGAACTTGCACAGCTGCTGTTCATCAAATGATTAACTGATGCTTACAAAGCCCTCCTATAGTTGTTTATTTTACTAAATTCTTAAAAGCCGATCCAAAAATTAAATAACTGGTATTTCCACCAATTGTGCCCTCGTTTTGGCCCCACAGAAATGGCCAGTCGTCGTAGTTTTCAAAATGGTCAGGTTTTCTGAATAAGATACCCGGAGCAACATTGCCCGGAATAAATGAGAAATCTGCCCTGTTATTCCCGTAAAATACTGCTTTCGGACGAGTTGCGCCTACCGTTGCCACTAAGGAATAATTGTGGTAAGGATGGCAGCCAAACAACCAGTTGGTGGTCTTGAAAACATGGTTTGCATCGATAATATCAGGGAAATGTTTGCTGGCAAAGCAAATGGCGGTACCAAAGCTGACCACACCTCCGCTGCCTGCCCAGTTACCAAGGCCGATAGGAACTCCGTACGGATTATTTTTTTCAAGCCCCTCGATGTATTCCCTGTACTTTACAACATACGGCCGGAGCTTCTCTTTGTAGGATGCGTCCATGTGTGGTATGGCTTCCAATGCCGTCAAAATGCCCATACTGACATTGCGCTCAAGTGAAGGCCATAAAAGTTCCAGAAATTTATCGATATATTGTTTCTCCCCGGTGGAGATATATAATTGAAGATTGGTGCCCATGTTTGCTGATCCTCCGAACCTGCCGGCAGAACCCTGTGGCTGAGCGGCAAGTAATTCCGTTGCCTCTTTCAGGAGTCTTTTTGACTGTTGCAACGCTCTTGCCGAAAGATCGTCGTTATATCCCTTCAACGCCCTGCTTGTTGCGGCAAACATTGTTGCTGCCATAAGATCGAGACCGGGATTACGGCTTGTAAATGCCCACATATCATCCTTAACGCCGCTTGACCGTCCGTCAGCAGCTACTTCGTAAGGTCCAAGGTTCGGATTATATGGAAGGCCGTCCGTTATAGAGGCTGCATCACCAAGGTGATGGTAATTATCAAGCACAGAGTTGGAGAGAGTCGATGCCATATGACCTATTATCTCGGCCTGAGCTACCAGGTTCATTGTCCCATGCTCGATAAACTGCAAAACGTCTGGTATCCCATCCGGACGGTGAAGGTCAACATAACGTTGCTTCTGATCAATAAAAGTCTGATCACGCATTGGTTTGAAATATTCCCATGTCTGTACAAAGTTCTGTACCACACCAATATTCGAACCTGTCTCTATATCAAAATCTCCGGCATCAAAGAAACCGCCAATATTTAATCCGGGGATCAGCTCCAGCCCTTTATATTTTGTATCGGTTGACGGTCCCTGCCTGTGCAGGTCGAAGTGATCTGTGGGTGCAGGAGCCTGGAGATAGCCCTCTTTGAAAGGCTCGCCGTGCCATACCCTGTATGCCTCGTTTACGAACATATGGTTCATATGTATCGGGATCCATATATCACTGGTGGCATCAGTGATCTTATCGTAGACGTTATCTTCTATGATAAAGTTATTCGTTTTAAAATCACCATACTGAATATAGTATATACCCGGTGTGCTGACCGAAGTAAAATAGAACTTTACATAGTGATATTTGTAATAGTCTCCCCAGGCTACGATCTTGCCGCTGAATACCTCTGTGGCAATGCCGTCGTCGCCAATTTTATATATCGATGCTTTTTCAAGCGGTTTGTCTTTTTTATCTAATTCAATGACAGATACTTTTGGTTGCGAAGGCTGGTAGCCCACCTGGGAGAAACCGATATTTGGATCTCTTATCCAGCCTTTAATGGCATTTGGTTCAACCGTCCAGGTTAATACCTTGCCTGTTTTCCCTGCCGGAAGCAGACTACGAACCACAAACCAGCCGTTTTGTGCCAGCACACGTCCGTCGAAAAGCATAAGATCGGCATCATCTGCAGTTATTTTTACCCGTCGTTCAGGATCTTCGGGTGCAAGAAGTATGGTACGGCCGGTTTCGAGAGGAAGCGGATCGATAAATTTACCTGTTCCCCTGTCATCGGAAGTTACATACCCCTTGAACTGCTTTGGCTTTCCGCTGTTGGATCTGACAACGGTGTTGCCCACTACGTAACGCGGGAAGCGGTTGTAACGCCCATCCATCAGATAAGTCTTTCCCCAGTATTGAGATGGTAAAAACTCAAGATTAAATCCGGCACTCCCTTCAAGTATCTTTGGTAAGGGTTTATCAAGGTAAACTGAAATCTCAACACCTTTACCACTTGCAGTAACAACCACCCGCGAATCAAAATCGTAATCTTCATACCTCAGAACGGACTCAATGGATTGAGACTCACGGTTTACTTTCCGGACCGGTATTGCAGGCACAAGATCCCACTGTTCCGGTGTGTTGGAAAGTCTCACAGCTCCTCCCTGGGACGTTCTGACGCCATGGTGAATCAATTCTATACCGGCAGTCTTCTCATCGTTAAAACCTCCGGTAAAGAGGTTGTTGTAGACCAGGACATTGACGCCCTGCGTCTCGAAGTACTCAAGGTCATTGAGTATCAGATCCTGGCCGGAAGCATAATTGAAAGCCTCTGACAGGAGGATTACAAATGACAAAAATGTAACTCTTTTCATATTGATTAAAAAGTTAAAAATATAGTAGTGGTTTAAATATAAAGTTATATTGCCCCTTATATTTGTTAATCAAGGGATACAATAGTGCCTTGGAATTCTGATAATAAAAATAATTGTTTATAGTCCCGGTTATTAAAGTGTAAAGGTAACCAAAACGGTCTTAAGTACTATGGTAAACAAATTTATCCGAAAGTATAACCGTGGCTGTTCCTTTAGCTTTCAGTAATGATTATTATCTGATCTTTATCTGATTCAGGTACCTGTGTATAAAATATGTAATGTTCTTATCGACCCCATCCTTTTCAGGCTTGATTAATTGTTTTAATTTTTTTCTCAATGAGGTCGGCAACTGCTCTTGTGGCATCCGGGAAAACTATTCTGAGATCAATTTCACTATTATTTTTTAATCTCTCCTTCAGGGCTGTCATGAAAGTATTTTTCGTCTCCTGTTTTCAGCGTTGCAACACCCTAAAAGTTCCTTTGAACAATATCATATAATTCCTGCTGCTCCTCATCCATCTTGAGCAGATGTGTTTCTGTGTGTTTAGAAGTTGGTAGAGTGTATGTTATCTGGTACATGTTATGGGTGACTTTTGCTGCTTTTTTCAGGGATCGCGTTGATTTGGCCTGGTACAGGGCACGCTACAGATTCTTATAAACACAGTAAGCAGTGAATGCAATGCAGATATGGGCTTCTATTCTATCTCTTATCCTATGGTAAATTGGCCTTATTCGTCGATCAGTTTTTGACATCCTGAAAGCCTTTTCGACAAACCACAAATTTTTATAATTCTGCATGACCTCCTGATTGCTTAACTTGCTATTGGTGTTGTATCCTTTCAGCCCATCCCAGACGTGATCATAATTGTACTTATCGTAATCAATGTCAAGGCTTACTCCCTGATATCGGTAGAGGTAATCGATGGTCTTCAGCTTGCTCAGCGGGAAGGCAAGGCGTGAGATAACCAGGTGACTGATATACAATAACTTAAATGGGTGTTGCAAAAAAGTGCGGAAAACAGGAAAAGGATAGCAGACTTACGAAATTCTGGTGGGATGCGAATCCTGCAGCACCACATGTTTATGAATGGGTGCTTCCAACAATGCCAACTGCATATCAATAGTTGAGTTAGTCGGTTAGGTTAGTAAGTTAGCCCATTGAGCTTGTCTCATTGGGCTGATTTTATTTAATCTGACAGTTTTATATTCTCTTCATTCCCAATCCCGGCAGATCATCAGGTAGCAGATAATATGGAGCTTTATAAGCCGGACCACCTGAGAACGGTTCTTTACCGGGTTCAATATGAGGATCAAGGTCAATATAATCGAAGCAGCCTAAACCTGCAGCAAGATGGACAGAACAACCCAGGGCAAGCTTTGATTCAAGCATGCAGCCTATCATGAGTTTAATATTTGCACTTCGGGCAATTGCAGCAATATCAATAGCCTCGATGATGCCCGATTTCATTATTTTAATATTTATTATATCGGCACAAGCTGTACGAACAATGTTAATAGCATCAGCACTTGTAAAAACTGACTCGTCAGCTGCAACAGGTATTGATGTATGATTTTTCACAAATTTCATTCCTTCGAGATCAGTCTTTACGACAGGCTGTTCAAAAAGAACGGGACGGATATTGTTCTTCTCCAGCTCTCCGAGAAAATGAACAGCCTCGCATGGTGTATATCCCTGATTGGCATCCAGTGTGATCCCGCAACCTGGTGCTCCATCTTTAATTGCAATTATCCTGTCGATATCATCGATAAGATTTTTTCCTACTTTGGTTTTAATTACTCTATATCCTTTTTCAGACAGTTTCGTGGCATTTATTCTGGCTGTTTCGGGAGGAACAATATCAATTGTATAATCTGTTTCTACTTTATTATCTGTTCCCCCAAGGAACCTGAAGTAAGGAAGATCAAGTGATTTTGTAAATGCATCAATCAATGCCATTTCTATTGCACAGCGTGCAGTTACCTGAGCCCAGAATACACTTTTGAGAACTCTGGATATAGCTTTATAGTCAGAAATATTCTTCCCTGCAATGAAATCTGTACAGCTCTTGAGAGTTGATATTACTGTTGCCTGGTTTTCTCCATTAATTGGTTCAAGTGGAGCGGCTTCACCGTATCCTTCAATTCCATTATCCAGAATTATTGTAATCAGTACGTTTTCGATGTTGTATTTTGTACCGATAGCAATCTTAAAGGGCTCATCCAGCTCAATATTTATTGGTTCGATAATTACTTTTTTTATCTTGATCAGTTCCATGTTTTTCACTCCATTCTTTAAGTTTCTTAAGTAAATGTCACTGCCAGCAAATATGAGCATTCCCCCCGTCGCACCTACCGTAATTATTTATCCCTGCTATTTAATAAAGTCATAAAAAAATTAAAACCGGTATGTAAATTGTCAGAACTGTTAAAATTACTAAAATTCACAGGAATTTTATTATTCAAATCACTATCTTTAAGTATAGATTACATTAATTTTAAAAACTAAGGATATGAAAGCTTACATCCAAATTTATTGTCTTTCGTTTTATTATTCACATGTATAACCTTGAATATTTTTTATATCTTGTCATCGCAAATATTTTCACTCGTATTTCTTAAAACTATACTAAAATGATGGCCAGATCATCTAACAAATCGACAGTTTCAAGAAGAGCAAAAATTCTGGAAGAGCTTGAGGCTAAAGGACAGGTAATAGTTAGTGAACTGAGTAAAGAGTTTAAAATAAGTGAGGTTACTATACGGAACGACCTTACCCAGCTTGAAAAGCAGAACATGTTGATCCGTGCCAGAGGTGGTGCAATAAAAATGAAGTATTACCGGATGGGCATAGATCCTTCAATTTCCGATAAGCAGAAGGAATATCTGAAGGAAAAGCAGCATATCGCAAAGGCAGCTCTAAAGTACATTGAAGACGGGGATACAATAGTACTGGATTCAGGTACAACTACAACTGAAATTGCAAAAGTGCTCGACCGGTTTAAAAATCTTACAATCATCACAAATGCTCTGAATATTGCCATAATACTTTCAGAATATGAAGGATTTAATATTTTCATGCCCGGTGGTTTTCTGAGGAAGAAGTCTCTTTCTCTTGTGGGAGTGCTGGCGGATGAAAATTTTGGGAAATTCTCCTGTGACAAGTTATTCCTTGGAGTAGATGGATTCGATACTACACATGGACTGTCAACTCCGGATTCTGAAGAAGCTCACCTGAATAAGATTATGATTACTGTGTCCAAAAAAGTAATCGTTGTCACAGATTCAAGAAAGTTCCTGAGAAGACGATTCGCTTTTATCGGTCCGATAAACAGTGTAAATGTTGTTATAACCGATTCAGGTATCAGCGAAGAAGATAAGAACCGGCTTGAGAAGAATGGAGTTGAAGTTGTTATAGCATAACAAGTTATCCTGTATTCCCTCCTGTTATTAATTTTGACTAATCGAAAGTTACGATGATTAAACGCCCCATGGTTATTATTACCGGAATAGCCGCTGCACTGATTGCTGTTTATCTGTTGGCATACTGATCAGATTATTAAAATCATTTTATCATGATAGTGTTAATTAACATGCCTGGTGCAGCCTTATTTTTTAGATTTGCAAAAAATCTTTATTCAAACAAAATAAATAGTTAACAAAAGTTAAAATAAATACTATTAATAATCTTATGAAACTTTTTATTAATTTTTGGTAAGCTAATGAAATTAATTATATTTGTATTGATGAAAAAAATCCTGTAATTGTATGGAATATCTGAAATGTAAGACGAAGCATCTGGAATCCGTTGGAGGATTTTATACTGCAAAGGAGATAAGCCGGCAGCCCGAGCTTTGGATGCAGACATATTATATGCTGCTGAACGAGAAAGAAAAACTAAAGGATTTTATCAATTATATGCTTCGGAAAGATTACCCCAATATTATTCTTACCGGGGCAGGAACCTCTGCATTTATAGGTGAAGCTCTTGAGGGTCCTTTTCAGAAAAAGTGGGGAGTCACTACAAGGGCTATTGCTACAACTGATCTGATAACACATCCTGAAAATTATTTCATACCTTCCGGAACAACGTTGCTGATCTCCTTCGCCCGCTCCGGCGACAGCCCTGAAAGTCTTGCAGTTGTTGAACTTGCAAATAAGTATTGTAATGATATATACATGCTAAGTATAACCTGTAACAAAGATGGTGAACCGGCCAGGAGGAAAGGAGCAGATAATTCCTTTTTTTTCTTTTACCTGAAGAGACAAATGACAGATCTCTTGCTATGACGAGTTCATTTACTTCAATGTTATTGGCTGGCTTACTGATTCTTGATTTAGATGATCTTGAATACAGGTTACCAATAATTCAGAACCTTAAAAATAAAGAGATGCACGATGCCTGGGAGAGGGTAAGTGGACTGGTCGTTCAACCTGGTGTTGAATACGGTGATGACCAGATCTTTAAATACAATCGAAAAAATACCAGGGCTCTGAGTAAATTGATCCTCGGATATGAGAATCTTGTTTATGAAGCTCATTCTACTGATTTTCAAACAGAAACGAGCCTAAAAGAACTGGTGGAAGATCATTTCTGTATTCTTAAGGTGGGAACATGGCTGACTTTTGCGTTTCGCAAAGCTCTGTTTGCCCTTGAAGCAATGGAAGTGGAAATACTTGGGAAAAATAATCCTGATCTGTCAAAACTTTCAGCTACTCTTGATAATGTGATAGTAAGTAATTCTAAATACTGGTCATCCTATTATAAAGGTGAAGAAAAGGAAATGTTATTCAAACGTAAATTCAGCTTTTCAGACAGATCAAGATACTACTGGCCCGATAATAACCTGGAGAGGTCAAAAGAGAAGCTGTGCTTTAACCTTACAAAACACAAGATTCCTCTGTCAGTATTGAGTCAGTTTATGCCGGCTCAGTTCTCCAGAGTATGCGAGGGGCAACTAACCATTAATCCTATAGACCTGGTTTATAGTCACATAAGAAATGTTGCAGGTGTTTATTCCCGGGCTTGCGGCCTTAAGTCATCAAATAAGTAATTCGAAAGGGTAAAAAAACTTCTTTAATCATATAAAAATATGTCTGTTATGATAAGAAAATTGAGTCACTTTATAGGATTTCTTTTGTTTGTTCTACTACAAACATTTCTTCCCTCTGCAACAAATGTTCTGGCGGCAGAAGCTACCCCTGTTCAGGGATTACAGCTCCTCCCCTGCCCAAAAGAAATAACAACGGGGGGAGCTGATTTTAAGTTCAGGAATGAACTTATTATTGTTCTTGATAAGAATCACTCTTCAGCCGACAGGTTTGCAGCCGACGAGCTGATACGTGACCTGAAAAAAGAATGGAACATATCTGCCAGAATAGGTAAGCGGGGAAATCAATTTTCTGTGATTCTTACTCGCAATAACGCACGTAAATCATTAAAAAGCGACGGGTACCAGATCACAACAGGAGCATCTGAATTGGTGATAAGTGCAAAAGGAGAAGTCGGACTGTTTTATGGAACACAAACCCTTTTGCAGTTAATTCAAAAGGACAGTGAGGGTTTTAAAATCCCCGGGGTGATGATAACAGACTGGCCCGACATAGCTGAGAGGGCAATACACTATGATACCAAACATCACCAGGATAAAGCGTCTTACGTCAGATCCTTTATAAAAGATCTTGCAAGGTATAAAGTGAATATGCTTGTTTGGGAATGGGAAGATAAATTTGCCTATCCGAGTCATCCGGAGATAGGTGCTCCGGGAGCATTTACACTTGAAGAAATGCAGGAGTTTACCAGGTTTGCCAGGCAATACCACATACAGATTGTCCCTCTGGTTCAGGGTCTGGGCCATGTAAGCTTCATACTGAAGTGGCCACAATACAAGCATCTCAGAGAGATTGAGTCTTCTAACTGGGAGTTTTGTCCTTTAAAAGACGGAAGTTATGATCTTCTATTTGATCTCTGGAAAGATGCCATCGCTGCAACACCGGGTTCGGAATATATTCATATCGGATCAGATGAGACTTATGAACTTGCAGCCTGTGAAAAATGTCAGGCAAAAGCGAAAGAAATAGGAAGAAGCGGATTATTCCAGCTATTCATAAACAGATCTGCAGAAACCCTTAAGAAATCCGGAAGAAAAGTAATGGCATGGGAAACCCCTATGGGATGGAAGGTGGGTAAATCTCCGGCAATAGGGATTGAACCCGTAAAAGATCTTGTGTTTACCGAGAGCTACAACTATGAGACTCCCGGTTATGACTATGCCAGAGAGGCACAAGCACTGGGCTTTGAAGTATTTGCTTATGATCCTAACCCCGGAGTTGTCCCATTGATGGTTCCTTATTACTTTGAAGAGAGTGAGGATGGGGAAATGCGCCCGGGGAGCCTTGAAAAATCGTATAGTTTCCTTTCTACTGCAGCCAGATCAGGAGCCTTTGAAGGAATGATATGTACCTCATGGGACGATGATGGTTTACATAATCAGATGTGGATGATACATTTTGTTAACGCAGCATCTTTGTCCTGGAACGGAAACGGTCCATCTCCCAAAGAATTTTTAGATATCTATTATAAAAGCTATTACGGTAATAATGCAACAAATATTGATGAACTTTTCAGCCTTATGAATGAGGGGGCATATTATTACGCCGGAACTATGGAACGAAATGTGTGGCACTATGGAGAAATCGGGCAAACACATCTTCCTGACCTTCCCCGGGGCGATGCCATTGAATATGACCCATTCTGGAATACTCAGTATAAGGATAAAGTTGACTTGTCAGAAAAGATGCTTGTCAAAATGAACAGGGCTTTGGAGATAGTAGAAGAAAACAGAAAAGCAGATATTAAAAATAGTTATGACCTTGAGATTATCAGAACCGGTGCGGATTTAATTAAACATACCTGTCTTACATATCTCGATCTTTCGAAACTGGAATACACTATAAGAGAAGCACATAGAAACAGGTTTATTGATTTTAACCTATCATTGGATAATTTACTTTCTGCACAGCATATACTTGAAAATACACTTGGCAGACGGGAAAAAGTTTTCAATGATCTTGTGCAAACATATGAACAAACGCGTCTTCCAAAAGGATTATCTACTGATGACAAAACATTTTTCTGGCGCCAGGACCGGGCACGCCATTTTGCATTCCGCAGGCCGGATATGACATTCCTGATCTATGATGAACAGCTTCTTAATATGGAAGCTTATCTTGAAGATCTTAAAACATACATTGAATTTTTAAAACGCGAAGTGCTGGACTGATGCTCCAGTGCCTTATGCCAGTTTTTTTGTGTCATACATATAAGTAATGTTTCTGAAAAATCCAGAATAGAACACATATCTTTATGGTTTAATGACAGTTGTATAATTTAAATGAATATGGAATGATGAGAAATGCATCATATATGATATTTTTAATGGGATTACTGATCCTCCTGTCATGTAAATCAGGGCAGAATAAGTCACAGAGATCTGACAGTAATGTGGAATTTGCAAAGGAAATGGTCGAATTTGTTCCCTATGAACACAATCCTCTTTTCAGTGGAACAAAATCCGATACATGGGACAGGCATATCCGTGAGCGGGGTTTTATTTTGTTTGATGAAGGAATCTATAAAATGTGGTATACCGGCTACCAGGGTGATAATGATCCGAAAGCTCTTGGATATGCCACTTCACATGATGGTATTAGCTGGACCCGTTTTTCGAAGAACCCTGTTTTCAGTCAGAAATGGACTGAGGACATGTTCGTTATGAAACATGAAGGAAAGTATTTAATGTTTGCAGAGGGGATGAACGATATTGCACACCTGCTGATTTCTGATGATGGCATAGCCTGGCAGGAGCAGGGAGACCTTGTAATACTTACAGTTAAAGGCGATACAATCAGTGGCCCCTATGGAACACCTTCTGTAATTATAGACAAAGGGAAATGGTACCTGTTTTATGAAAGGAATGATGAGGCTATATGGCTTGCCACATCCGTTGATCTGATTACCTGGACCAACATTCAGGATGAGCCGGTTCTCAACAAAGGTCCGGAGACATACGATAAAGGGGCCGTTGCCTTAAATCAGGTAATTGATTTCAAGGGAAAGTATTATATGTTTTATCATGGTTCAGATGATGCAGAGTGGGCAGCTCCCGGAGCTACTTCACTCTGGACATCAAATGTGGCTGTTTCGGATGATCTGTTACATTGGAATAAATACCCGGACAATCCGGTGGTTGAAGGAGATCATTCAAGTCCGGTTATGATTTTTGATGGCAAAGGATACCGGCTTTATACAATGCACGATGAAGTCTGGCTGTATATATATAGGGGTCGGACCATACTATAATACAGCTTAACATCAGGCCATCACCGGGAAGGGTCAAGCAGACGGAGGATGGATTCACACTTACCGAAGGGGATTTTCCTTATCCTTACAATGACAATTTTGTATCTAAAATATAATTCTAAAGTGCTGAAACTACCTGGAAAAGCATTGTAATGTCATGGTAATCAAAGTCATATCACGGTCCGACCCCATAATGAAGTCAAGGATACCACTTTATCACAACCTTGCCCCGTGCGTGCCCCCCGGCAGCATACTTCATCGCATTAGCAGTTGTTTCCGGTGAATAGTATTTCTCAATCACCGGTTTGATTATCCCGTCCGATGCAAGGTTCAGCAAGCATCCAAGGTCGCTGGTGTCCGTTTTTGCAGCCAGGAAAAGCATCTTTTTCGTGCCCAGGGACAAAGGCTTCCCTATCACTATGGCCTTAAAGATCTGTGTCAGGGCACCTCCGACCAGAACATACCTTCCATCGGGTTTCAGTGCCTTCCGGCATTTTAACAGGGAATAATTCCCGTTAACGGCCACAATCAGGTCATATTTCCTGTTTCCCGACGCAAAATCTTCCTTTGTATAGTCAATCACATGGTTTGCGCCAAGCAATCGTGATTGTTCAACATTTCGAGTGCTGCAGACGGCAGTTATCACCGCGCCGAAATGCTTGGCAAGCTGAATGGTCATTGTTCCCACCCCGCCGCTGCTCCCCAGTATGCAGATCTCCTGCCCCTCCCGTATATTCCCCTTGTTCCTCAGGGCCTGTAAGGCGGTCATCGAGGCCATCGGCAAGGCTGCCGCTTCCTCAAATGAAAGTTTTGCAGGCTTAATAACAAGAGCTTTCTCAGTGGCAAGGGCGAAATCGGCAAAACCTCCGAATCCACACCCCGAAAGCTCACCCACTACTTCATCGCCCGGCCTGAACAGCGTTGTATTTTTGCCGGCCGACTCCACAACGCCCGAGATATCTGCCCCGAAGATCTTCCGGGCAGGTATCATTCCCATCCTCATCGAGCGGTAATCTGCAGCATTGACCGAGGCTGCACGGATACTGACCAGTATCTCATTATCTTTCGGAACAGGCTTCTCAACCTCACGAAGAACAAGCCTGTCCGGCTTTGCTTCCCTGTTATATACAACTAGATCGGAAGAGCGTCGTGTAGGGAAAGAGTGTAGGGTTGGGTGGGGGGG
>CAYQZL010000125.1:0-12487 GCA_964421975.1 uncultured Rikenellaceae bacterium | reverse complement strand
AACAGGAAACAAATATTTTATTGTCGGCTGGGTTGAAGGACCGGTTGCTGAATATGTAGATCTGAGAAAAGCTTCAAATGCTTCTCTTGATTTTCTTATGGAACCTGAATCAGTCGATAAAGCCATGGATATAATTGTGGATTCCGCAATGGAATTCATAAGGCTTCAGGTTAAAGCAGGTGCCCATTGCATAGGCATAGGTGACTCCTTCTGCTCACAGATCGGCCCGGAATTATATTACCGTTTTGCATTTGAAAGACAGAAAAAGCTTGTTGATCTGATACATTCAGAGAATGCGATAGCAAAGCTTCATATATGCGGAAATACCGATTCCATACTTGAAGGTATGATCAAAACAGGAGTTGATATAATTGACGTCGACCATATGGTTCCATCAATGGAAAGGTTTGCAAACCTGCTTGCAGGACATCAGGTATTTTCCGGAAAAAGTGATCCGGTAACTGTAATTCAGAACGGCGATATGGATTCTATTATTTCATCTGTTTCAGAAGATTACCGGCAGGCAGGAGGTCGCTGTATTGTATCAGCAGGATGCGAGGTTACTCCTGAAACCACTGTTGAAAATATGCACAGCTTCAGAAAAAGCGTATTTCTGCTGAAAACCTGACAGATATATCGGTATCTGATAAAAATGTTTTATATTTCGAAATAAACCAAAGCAATTGACTATGAAAAAACTGATCTTCACCCTGATTCTGACCAGTGCGGCATTTATTTATGCAGCCGGACAGTCCGGCACTCTTGAAGTAGGAATGAAAGCTCCGGAATGGAAATTCCCGGATGCCGGCGGAAAAGATTTTACGATGGATTCATGGCCGGGGAAAGTACTTCAGATCAATTATGTTGATCCCGATGAATCAGATCTTAACGATGTGTTCAATGACGCTATTGATAAAGCAACAGATGTCGACAAACGTATAGACAGAGAAACATTCAAGGGATTCGGTATAGTGGATACCAAATCAACCTGGAAACCCAAAGGTCTTGTCAGGGTTATTGCCGGTAATAAGGCAAAGAAATACGATACTACGATATTATTTGATTATGATGCATCACTACGCAAATCATGGGGTTTGCCGGAAGACAGTTACAGTGTTGTCATTGTCGACAAGAACAGGGTCTGCAGAGCTGTATACAAAGGCAAGATACCTGAGTCGGAGAATGAAAAGATCATTCAGCTTATAATAGCACTTACAAAGGAATAATAAGCTTTATTGTCTCAATGATGAGATAGTTCCGGGTTCCGGGTTCCGGGTTCCGGGTTCCGGGTTCCCCGGGGATCAAACCTCTTCAATATCAGACACATCTGTTCCAAGTTTTGCTTTCAGGCGCTGGAGGTCATTCTTCATTTCTGCCACTGCCTTAAAAAGCTGTTTTTCAGGAATAACAGGATCAGGTATTTCACTGCTGATATAATTTACGAATTTCCATATTTCCCTGACTTCATTTATATGGACTTCATATGGTTCATAAATTGGGTTCAGGGAATACAGTATCAGCCTGCCATCAGTTTTAATGTTGTTTTCGACCACTTTAAAAACTATTCCGTCGTTTATGGTGAAAACGATATAGGCTTTACCGCTGATTATTTCACGCCAGTCCTGTACAAACTCACCTGTTACCCATGAACCATCTGGTATCGGGAACATAGAGTCACCTTTCAGTTGAAACGTGCGGTATTTTCTCTTGTCTGAAAGGAAAGGTAGTCTGAAATGCGGTAGTTCGCCAATGAACTCGGGATCAGCATATCCTGTTGTATATCCGGCTTTTGCTTTTTCATGGACAAGTTCAATGTTCTCTGTATTATCGGGTCCTACAGAAGTGGTAAGAACCCTCAGGTTACTTCCTTTGATATATGCATCATAGCCCCTTTCCAGTTCTCCGAGCTGACTCTCCGACAAAGCGGAAATATCGATTTTCAGCAATGTATCAACAGACATATTGAAATATCTCGAAAAGGATACCAGGATATCAATCCCGGGTTGTGCAACACCGTTCTCATAACCACTAAGGGTGGAACGTTTCAGATTAAGGGCTGCAGCAACATCATCCTGTGTCCGGCCCTTCCTCTTTCTTAAAAATTTTATGTTGGAAGTAAAGTACATATGAAAAAATTGATTATATTGTAATCATAATATTGATTAAATTTTAATCAAAAATAAAACTTAATTCTGAAATAACCAAAAAAAAGAAAAGTATTTAAAGTACTTCTTCACCATGTTCCTTACAGGTACCACAGACCGTTCCATCCTTCATCTTGATCTCGACACCTTCTTTGTATCGGTTGAGAGGCTCAGGAACAGCAGGCTTATCGGCAGGCCTGTGATAATCGGGGGTATGTCGGACCGCAGTGTGGTATCGAGTTGCAGCTATGAAGCAAGGAAATTCGGAGTCAGTTCAGCAATGCCGATGAAACTCGCCCGGAATATGTGTCCCGAAGCAATAATAATCCGCGGTGATATGGAAGCATACAGCAACTATTCAAATATGGTTACTGATATAATTGCAAAAAAATCACCACTTTATGAAAAGTCGTCGATAGATGAACACTATGTTGATATCACCGGGATGGATCGTTTCTATGGTAATTATAAATGGTCACATGAATTGAGACAATATATAATAAAGGAGACCGGACTGCCAATTTCAATAGGGCTTTCTGTAAATAAGACTGTGTCCAAGATTGCGACCGGTGAAGCAAAACCAAACGGTGAGATTGAAGTTGGAAAAGAACGGGTTCTCCCCTTTCTCGATCCTCTTTCAATAAGCAAGATCCCGATGATCGGCCAGAAAACCTATCATGTGCTCCGGTCAATGGGTATAGCCACCATATTCACACTCAGGAACATACCGATTGAGATGCTCGAAAAGCTCATGGGTAAGAATGGTATTGAGGTATGGAAAAGAGCAAACGGGATAGATTCAACTCCGGTCATCAGCTATTCGGAGCAGAAATCGATCAGTACTGAACATACATTTGAAAAAGATACTACCGATGTTGCACGGCTCAACCAGATAATGGTCAGCATGGTTGAAAAAATCGCTTATGATCTGCGGAAACAGGAGAAGCTGACATCATGTGTCACAGTAAAAATAAGGTATTCCAATTTTGATACCCATACACTCCAGAAACGCATACCGTACACATCTTTTGATCATGTTCTGTCCGATATCGCGAAAGAGCTTTTTACCCGGCTTTACCAGAGGCGTATGCTGATCAGGCTCATAGGCGTCAGATTCAGTCACCTGGTAAGAGGTGTACAGCAACTCGATATGTTCGATGATACTCCGGAAAAAATAAGTCTTTATATGGCAATGGACAGGATCAGAAGGCGTTTCGGACGGGATGCGGTAAAACGGGCCGCCGGTGTTATGACCATCAGTGAAAGAGAGCAAAGAGAGATCAGACAGCTGGAATATAATGCAAATGAACAGAAAATGATAGAAGAACGACTGAGAGGATATATGATGTATGGATTCGGACACTAAGCGGCGCAACGGCTCAGGGGCACAATGGCACAATGGCTTAACAGTGAGTCAGATTTCAAATAAATTCTGTTCCGTTAGCTATTAAACCTTTGCGCCTTTGAGCCTTTGAGCCTTTGAACCATGTACTTAAACTGCCACTCATACTACAGCCTTCGCTACGGAACAATGTCCGTGGAACAGCTGATCAAAAAAGCTGCTGATGCCGGTATTGAGTCAATGGTACTTACCGATATAAACAACACTACCGCAATTCCTGAATTCGCTGGAGAATGTATAAAAAATAACATCCGTCCGCTTGCCGGCATTGAGTTCAGAAAGGATAATGAACTGCTTTATACCGGAATAGCCCGTAATAACAAGGGCCTGCAGGAGCTTAACGAATTCCTTTCAAAACATAATTTTGAAAAAACTCCTCTCCCATTCCCTCCTCCCCGCTTTTCGGATGCATATATCGTGTATCCCATGACAAGACTTCCGGGCCGGGAGCTGTCCGATAATGAACGGACAGGAATTAAGAAAAGCGAAGTGAACCGGCTTTTTAATCTGACACAGAATGAAAGGAACAATATGATCATTATGCAACCTGTCACTCTCAACGGTCCTGAAGATATTTTCATACATAAAAGCCTGAGGGCCATCGATAATAATATTCTTCTCAGCCATCTTAAACCTTCACAGTGCGCAGGGGAAGATGAATTCTTCCATCCTTCCGGTATGCTGAAAGAATTATTCACAAACTACCCCGGAATAATAAGTAACACTGAGAAATTACTGGAAGACTGCAGCCTGTCATTCGATTTCAGCATGCACAAGAACAAAAAGATCTTTTCGGCAAGCCGCTATGACGATAAACTGCTTCTTGAAAAGCTTGCATGGGACGGAATGATTTACAGATATGGCAGAAATAATAATGAGGCAAGAAAGAGAATTCATCATGAGCTTGAAATAATTGACAGACTTGGTTTTTCAGCCTATTTCCTTATAACATGGGATATTGTGAGGTACTCAATGGCAAGAGGTTTTTACCATGTGGGCCGGGGCAGCGGAGCAAATTCCATTGTTGCTTATTGTCTGAAAATCACTAATGTTGACCCTATTGACCTAAACCTTTACTTCGAGAGGTTCATTAATCCCAAAAGAAGCAGTCCGCCTGATTTTGACATAGACTATTCATGGAAAGAAAGAGATGAAGTAATTGATTATATTTTCAAAAGATATGGCTATAATCACACTGCCCTTCTTGGAACGATCGGTACTTTCAGGGGAAAATCCATAGTAAGGGAGCTGGGAAAAGTACATGGTCTGCCAAAAGAAGAGATTGATGAACTGATCGACAATCCTTCTTCCCCGGCAAACAGGAATGAAATAACGGATCTAATCTTTGCAAGCGGACAAAAGATTGTTGATTTTCCCAATATGAGGAGCATACATGCCGGAGGTATTCTTATTTCCGAAGAACCTGTTTCATGTTATACTGCACTGGACATGCCCCCGAAAGGATTTCCGACAACACAATGGGATATGTACACTGCCGAGGAAATAGGTTACGAAAAACTCGATATACTGAGTCAGAGAGGCATTGGACATATTAAGGAAAGCGCCGAGATCATTCTGAAAAACCGTTCGGTCGATGTAGACGTACATGCAATCCAGAAATTTAAAAAAGATCCGAAGATCAGACAATATCTCCGTACCGGAGAAACAAAAGGATGCTTCTATGTTGAAAGCCCTTCAATGCGGGGATTACTTCAGAAACTGAGGTGCGATGATTATACAACACTGGTAGCCGCCAGTTCGATAATAAGACCAGGAGTGGCGCGCTCGGGAATGATGAGGGAATATATTTTTCGATTTCATAATCCTGATAAATTCAAGTACTTACATCCGGTAATGAAAGAACAGCTTGAGGAGACATTCGGAGTAATGGTATACCAGGAAGATGTGCTTAAAGTGTGTCATCATTTTGCTGGTCTGGATCTGTCAGATGCAGATACACTCCGGAGAGCAATGAGCGGAAAGTACCGTTCAAAAAAAGAGATGCAACGTATTGTTGACAAATTTTTCTCAAACTGCCGCGAAAAAGGTTACAGTGAAGAACTCACAAAAGAGGTATGGAGACAGATAGAATCATTTGCCGGATATTCGTTCTCAAAAGCCCATTCGGCTTCCTATGCTGTAGAAAGCTTCCAGAGCCTTTATCTGAAAGCTCATTTCCCGCTTGAATTCATGGTAGCCGTTATCAATAATTTCGGCGGATTTTACAGGACATGGGTCTATGTCCATGAAGCCAAAAGATATGGTGCAACCATTCAGCTGCCTTGTGTGAATAAGAGCAACTTCAAAACAACCATTTATGGTTCGGATATTTATCTTGGATTTATCCATATTATGGGTATTGAAGATAAGCTGGCAGGATCAATAGAAGAGATACGCCAGGCAGAAGGTGATTTCACTGATCTCAACGATTTTGTGACAAGGGTCAGTCCCGGACTTGAACAGATTGTTCTTCTGATCAGGGCCGGTGCATTCCGTTTTACCGGAAAGAAAAAATCAATATTGCTCTGGGAAGCCCATATGATGATAAATAAAGGAAATCCGGAAAAGCTGAGATCTCTCTTCTCCCTTCCCGTTAAAAAGTTCTCCCTGCCTGACCTTGAACAGGATGTACTCGATGATGCCTATGATGAAATAGAACTTCTCAGCTTCCCTGTTTCAATGACATGGTTCGATATGCTGGAGACATCATTCCGGGGAGAGGTGATGGCCCGTAACATGATCGGCTTTAAAGGTCAGAAGGTCAGGATGGTGGGACATCTTGTTACAATAAAATACATTAAAACGGTTAAAAAAGAATGGATGAATTTCGGTTGTTTCATAGATAATGAGGGAAATTACTTCGACACTACTCATTTTCCCCCCTCACTTAAAAATTACCCTTTCAAAGGTGCCGGTACTTATCTTATACTTGGCAAAGTAACCGAAGAATTCGGATATGCATCTCTTGAGGTTGAAAAATTGGCAAGACTCCCCGTCAAACCGGACAAAAGATACTGATCATCCCTCATATATTCCGGTATTTCAGTCATTCTGCCGTATTACTTTCAGTATTCCCTTTATGGTCTGTATTCTCTTAATAATAGTATACAGAACATCATTATTAGGTACAAGAATACTGATCGTCCCTTCAAACAGGCCATCTTCAGTAGTATAATTAAAGCTTCTGATAGTCACATTGAACTGTGATATGATATCCGAAATCTGATTGACCATTCCTACACTTTCCACACCGGTGATCTTTATAGAAGTGATAAAAGAAGTCAGATTCCTGGTCTTTGTCCATTTTGCGGTAACTATCCTGTACGGATATCTTGACATCATATTATGTGCATTGGGGCAACCTTTTCTGTGGATTTTTATTCCTTCCGATATTGTAACAAAACCGAAAACCGGATCGCCGAATACGGGTTTACAGCATTTTGCGAGCTTATAATCGAGCCCTTCCACTTTATCTTCAATGACCAGGAAATCAGAATACTGTACATCAATTGCGTCCCTGGTCTCTTTTCCGGCTGGCGGAGCAATAACGGGAGTGGCTGCAGCTGTTTCTTCCTTCAGCAGTACGTCTTTTATATCAAGAAGTTCTAACTTTCCCTCTGCAATGAAATAATACAGATCCTGGGATGTTTTGAAATTATAGTGGTTGATAAGCTTCTGAATTACTGTGTCAGAATAATTCAGTTTCCAGTTTTTCAGCCTCCGCATAAGGATTTCCTTACCCTCAGCGGCAGCTTTTGATTTTTCGGCATTCAGGGCAAGCCTGATCTTGGCTTTTGCTTTAGTTGTTACCACAAAGGAAAGCCAGTCCTGCTTTGGTTTCTGATTCTTTGAACGGATTATATCCACATGGTCACCATTCTGCAGAACATATCTGAGTGTGACGTTTTTACCGTTCACTTTACCGCCAACACATGATGATCCCACTGCAGTATGAATATCGAAAGCAAAATCGAGGATAGTTGCACCTGCAGGTAACTGCCTCAGATCGCCTCTGGGTGTAAAAACAAAAACCTCATCAGTATAAAGTCCGGAACGTACCTGATCAAAGAACGCAGAATACTCCTTTTCAGGCGATTCCAGTATCTCTCTCATCCTGCTGAGCCATGTATCAAGTCCTCCTTCTGCTTTAACACCCTTGTATTTAAAATGTGCGGCAAGCCCTTTTTCTGCAATTTCATCCATTCGTTCAGATCTGATCTGTACTTCAACCCACCTGCCTCTCGGACCAATCACTGTTGTATGAAGGGATTCATACCCGTTCGACTTGGGAACAGATAACCAGTCACGTAATCTGCTCGGATTAGGCTGATAAAGATCCGTCACAACGGAATAAGCCCTCCAGCAATCGGATTTTTCATTTTCATGGTCGCTTTTCAGTATGATCCTTACAGCAAAAAGGTCATAAACTTCATCAAATTCCACTCCCTGCTTTCTCATCTTCAGCATTATAGAATGTATTGATTTAGTGCGACTTTTAATACTGTATCTAAAGCCTTGCTTTGTGAGCTTTTCTTCCAGTGGAAGGGAGAATTCTTTTATGAACCTGTTCCTCGAAGCTGTAGTTTGCTTAAGACGTCCTGAAATATAATTGTACTGTTCAGGTTCAAGATATTTGACCGCCAGATCCTCAAGTTCAGACTTGATATTATAGAAGCCTAATCTGTGTGCAAGGGGAGCATACAGGAAATAGGTTTCGGAAGCAAGGGGAAGTTTTTCTTTCTCGGGAGCCATGTCAAGATTGCGCATATATTCGAGACGTTCAACAAGTTTGATAAGGATCACCCGAACATCGTCAGCAAGGCTCAACAAAAGTTTCCGGAAATTTTCTGCCTGAAAGGATGATTGCATGGAGTCCATGCTGCTGATCCTTGAAAAACCTTTCAGTATTTCGATTACTTTTGTACCGAACTGATTTTCAAGTTCTCTGGAATTCAGATCGATCTCATTATATGAATCATGAAGCAGAGCTGTGATTATCGATGTGGGGCCAAGTCCTATCTCATCCGCAATAATACGTGCAACAGACAGAACATGAAGAATCTGCGGTTCTCCCGTAAGGATTTCCCCTCCGGCACAGGTTTTTATTGCCAGGTCAAGTGCAGCCCTGATCCTGACAATATCTTCTTTTGAAATATTGTTCCTGGCTGCTTTGAGAAGGGCTCTGTATCCTGACTGTATTAAGGTTGAATCCACTTCTTCTATTGCTTATTAATATTGCAAGTAAGTAAATATTAATCAACAAAAAATAATCCCCGGATGATAATTTTCATGCCGGGGATCCCATTTCCTTTACCCTGGTTTTTATCTGAAGGCTATACCTGCTCCTGCTGAAATGACATTATATTGAGACCTTGTATAATCGGCATGTAAAGTAAAGACTGACAATTTGATCCGCAATCCTGCATTTGTCCTTAGTCCTGAGAAATTTTCGATATCTATTTTCTCGAAGTCATCTCCCAGTCTTATTCCACTGTCATTATATTCTGCATATGGAGCACCCGCACCGCCTGTTACGGCAACAGGTGTCGGATAATGTCCTTCAAGACCTGCAAGAGTCTGATTCTTACTATATCCCAGTCCGCCATAAAATGAGATTACGGGCAAATTGAGCGATACAATTATTCCGGCATTAATGGATTCAAATCTGGCTGCCAATTTCTGATCATCAAAATAAGTTGCCGGGTTGACCGAAGAAGAATAATTGGATGCAATTTCGGGATCCGGAAGGAGGTTAAAGGGGACGTCAATATTAACTCTTGTATATCCTCCGAAGACAGAAACATCGACAGGAATGAGTTTATTTCCAGGAATATACTGCATAATACTATGCATTAATCCTGCACCCATAACCATTAAATAAGCCTCCCTTACCGGTATCTTTGGAAGTATCCTGATTTTCAGTTCAGTACCCAGGGGAAGACCTATTCCAACCTGGGCGGTCGGTACAGGTACATATTTCCAGCCACTGCCCGGAGGAAGATGAAATGATGCCAGAGTGACACCATCCTGTGAGTATGTCATAAGCGGACCTTCTGTATTCTGACCTGCAATCGTGGGACTGGTACCAGTTCCTGACAATGATGAAGAAAGTCCAATAGATGTTACATCAAAATTCTCTACAGACTGTGGAACAACTCCGGCATTAAGACCTATAGTAAGATCAAATCCACCCAGTTTATGTGGTTTTGCAGTATTATACCAGCTTCCGTTCAATCCGGCACCAATTGCATCAGCCCATGGTGTTGCATAGGCTTCGAGTATTTTAACGGCATCAGAGGGAGCACTTCTTAAAAAATCCACTCCTTCTATCTGGGAATATGCAAAAACTGATGAGATTAATAAGGCGCATATTGCCAATAAAGCCTTTTTACCTGATTGTGATTTCATATATATCTGATTTTAACATCATAATATACGGAATCAGACAGGGAAAGGTTTCCCGGATCAGCAAAAATCATTGCAGGTCACTTTCTGATATTCCTGCTGTCTGCATTTTCAAGCTGTTCAAGTTCTTCTATTCCCATGGTTTTTGAAAGCTCCGACAGTTCCTTCAGGTTAATATCACCTTTGATTGAAATAAGTGAATTACCTCCTGAACCTCCCGCTATCATAAGCAGTTCGGAAATAACATCCCCGGTCTGGATCACAAGGAACCTGGTTACATCGGGTCCTTCACGGACTACCATGAGTTCTTCATATTTTGACAAATCAAGTGCCCTGCTCAGCTCCGAATAAAAATTCACCTTTCCTCCTGAAAGGGAATCATCTTCAGATAATATCCTTATGGATTTGAGACGCAGAAGGATATTATCTTCCTCACCCGGATCTTTACTCATGGCTCCGAGCATATTCAACATCTTACCGGAAATATATATGGATGTAAAACCTTTTTTTTCAGCATATTTGTCAAAGAATGCCTCAATAGCGCCTGATTGTGCCTGGATTAACTGAGTAATCAGGAGGACGCATAATATTGAAAAAGTCTTCTTCATCTTTTCATTCTTTTATTGTTGATAATATCTCATTTCTGTTCTTGTCGTCATCAGGTATCTGAAGACCTGCTTTTTTTAATCCGGTCGTAAATGTATTTAAGGATCTGCCAAAGGTCTTCATACTTATCAATGTTGTATTTGCCATATCCACAACAGGTGTAACAGCTTCTGTTGCCAGATTCAGCTTCATGGAAACATGATTCAGGATTTTCATAGTCTGGGCATATGCGACAGCCGGATCGGTGAATGTATCCTCGGGCTCTTTTTCCCGGAAAATAAAGAACCAGGATGCTATAATCATCATTATGGAAGCTGCAGCACCAAGAAGAGGTAAATACCTTTTTTTGTATAATATTCTTCTGCTTCTGTTCTCATAATCCTCAATCGAGCGGATTATTTTCATTTCAAATCCGGCAGATGGCATGGATGTTAATTCTGAACCGGAATAATGAGTGAATATTTCTTTTTCGGCTTCATATCCCGGAAATATCACCTTCCCGGAAAAGAATTCTTTCAGTTCATTTTCTTCTTCACAGGTACTGTTGCCATCGTAGTACTTCTCAAGCAGTTCTTTCAGTCTATCTTCTTTCATTGGTATATTCAAGATATTTTTCCCTTATCATTTTTCTTGCTCTCGATAATGTAACCCTCAATGTATTGATATTTATATTACTCATTTCGGCTATTTCCTCATAGGATAAACCGTTTATTTCTCTCATCCGGACAAGATCGCGGTATATCTCCGGAAGTTCCATGATTATCCGGGAAAGGATATTACCGTTTTCCGAGATAACCATCTTCTCAAATGGTGTAGGGTCAGGATCAGGATTTGATTTCTCAACTCCATCAGAATCATTCTCAATACGTTTCCATTTCCGGAGCATATCAAGGCAGTTGTTTTTTGTCATGGTAACGCCCAGTGCTTCCTTATCATTATATTCATCAAGTTTTTTACCCATGAGCCACATTTTCATAAAAACATTCTGCACAACATCTTCAGCTTCCTGCTGATTCCTGAGCATACGAAATGCCACTGCAAAGAATTTACGGTTATAATTATGTATTATTTCATTGAATGCATCCCGTGTCATCAGGCAAAAAAGCTTTCTGCAAATTTCCCGTAAAGATACGACTATGCCTGTTTAATAAACGTCATCAACGAATTCCCTTCCGCTGTCTTCCTTCAATTTTTCAGAAAACCTTTTTGCTTCTTTATAAGTCATGTTGCCCTTTATCTGAATAACAAGATTATCTTCTCCCCCGGCAACTATCAGGAATTCCTTAAAGCTTCTTCCGGCTGCCCGTACAAGCATAACAAGATCCTGTCCGGATTTTTTCACACTCATGAATTCTTCATAATTCCTGCGGTCAAGATCTCTCTGAACAAAATCGTAAAAATTACCATCTGTTCTCCTGTCCTTATTCTGTGCAAGTATCCTGATTGTTGTAATATCACCTGGAATATAATCCGTATCACAATCATCATCACATAATGATCTTGCCATTTTAAGAAGGTTACCGCTTATAGTTATACAGGTAAAGTCTTCGTCTTCAGAGTATCTGTCGAATAATGACTCTACGGTTCGCTGTCCGTATAATGATAAAGTTGCCATTATCAATGCCATTCCGAAAATCATTTTTTTCATAACTTCTTTTCTGATTATTACTTTTACCTGGGACGTACGACATTGAAATTCATTACAGGTAATTGGTAAATTTTTATTTCACCGATAAAAACGTAATGAAAATTTGCAATAGTTTAAAAAAAACATACCTTTGCACTCGCATTTTTTGATGTCTGATTCAGCAGTTCAGCTGGTAGAGCATCCCGCCGCAGGCGGGAGGGTCATGGGTTCTTTACATTTTTAAATTTCGATTCAGTAGCTCAGCTGGTAGAGCACATCCCTTTTAAGGATGGGGTCCTGGGT
>CAYQZL010000124.1:0-12509 GCA_964421975.1 uncultured Rikenellaceae bacterium | reverse complement strand
ATCAAACGTCACTTAACTGGTGGATTTTCATACTTGCAGGACTTATGGCACTGATTATAATTCTGCTGACCGTTAGCTGGCAGAGCTGGCGGGCTGCAACGAGGAATCCGGTCGAAGCTCTCCGATATGAATAGTGAGGAGAGCTAAGCTCCCGATCGATGCATCGGGCTTGAGGCATTGAGGTATAAGTGACCCTTTCGTCGATAGTGCGAGCGTGTGAGTGAGAGAAGGAAGGGAAGATAATACAGAGATTCAATTTAATTGACTATGAGTTATAACATTAAGATAATCCTGAGAATACTGCTGAGAAACCCGGTTTTTACATTTATAATAATTCCCGGTTTTGCTTTAAGTCTTTCAGTAGCACTTCTGCTGGCATCTTATATTTTCGGTGAAAGAGAATATGATAAATCATTCCCAGGGGTCGATAACATATACCGCCTCTGTGTACAGAAGGGAATCACCTCATTGCGAGGTGACATTATTGATGACATAAGGAACAAATATCCGGAGGTGGAGTATTTATGCCGGTATGAGAACGGCTCAACCGAACTGTCATTTGAGAATGAACCCTGCAGGGTGAGTTCATTTGTAAAAACAGATAATGATTTTTTCAGAATATTTTCCGTCAGCCTTACAGGCGGCGATACTCAGAATCCACTGCCGGACAACCATAGTATTGCTCTGAGCAGGGATTTCGCAAAGATGGTCTTTGGTGATTCCGACCCGGTCGGCAAACCCGTGGTCGTTCAGAACCGGAAAGAATTCGTGGTAACAGCTGTATTTGAAGACCTGCCTGAAAAATCAAGTATCCAGGCCCAGGCTGTTGTTACATGGGAAAATGTAAATGACCTTGGGGGAGAGTGGAGGAGTGGTATTTTCCATTCCCGTTATTTTTTCCGCTTATATGATAACTCTGATGCGGCCCTTCTGGCCGGGAAGCTCACGGCTGATTACTCGGAAGATCATTACAGGGACGAACCATTCAGGCTTTTCCCCTTTAAAAGATCATATTTAAGCCCAATAACCGCAGGATCTTCAGGACAGACACTTCATGCGGACCTTCAGGCTATCCTGCTCCTCAGCCTGGTCACAATACTGATCATTTTAGTATCAGTTCTCAATTTTGTAATTCTCTTCACTTCAAATCATCTGAACAGAATAAAAGAAATAGGAATCAGGAAAGTAACAGGAGCCGACAGGAAAACAATATTCAGACAATTCATACTTGAGGCTATAATAATCAGTGTTGTTGCTTTTGCGCTTGGTATTTACCTCTCATTCCTGCTGGAGACAGCATTCAGTAAGTTGATTCAAAAGGATATACAGGCACTGACAGCTCTGAAGTTTCCAAATATTCTTGTAGTTGTGCCCGCTATCCTGATAATAGGTTTCCTTTCAGGGTTCTACCCGGCAGCAATTATTTCAAAAGTAAAGCCTGCTTCTATTTTTGGAGAGTCGTCTGTTGAAAACAAACTGAAAATGAGAAATGGATTATCCCTCGTCCAGTACCTGATTACTATTGTGATGATTGTTTCTATAATTGTTATGACCCGTCAAAATAACTTACTGACTAACAAGGATATAGGTTTTTCAAAAGAGCAGATCATTACTATAAATGCTCCCTTTGAGATAAAGGATAAGCTCCCTGTGCTAAAGCAGAAATTACTGGCAAATCCCAATATAGTATCATGTGCTGTATCGCACGGAATACCAGGAAAAGTGTCTCTCTGGAACATGTGGGCAGAGCCACGGGATAAATACGGATACGATGGACAGGTGCCCAGTTTTACAGTCGATCCTGATTTCTTCAAGGTGTACGATGTGGAATTCCTCCAGGGCAGGGATTTCAATGAGCGAGACTGGAAAAAAGCAGTCATAATCAACGAAACGGCATTCAAGCTTATCGGAAAAGAACCGATAGATGACCTGGTCCTCAGGGGAATACCAAGGCCTGAACAGGCCTTCGGGCAAGCAACAAGGGAGGAGATTGAAAAGAATTCCATAAAGGTAATTGGAGTTATAAAGGATATTAATGTTGAAAAACTCAGTGAACCTGTTAAGCCAACTGTCTTTGAATGTTCTGATAATTTCGGAATAGGCTACCTTAGCTGCAGGCTCCTGCCAGGTGCATATCAGAACATTGTCAGCGATATAGGGAAAATATGGGAAGAAACGTGCCCGGGTGTCGTTTTTGATTATAATTTTTACGACGAATGGCTTGACACCCTTTATAAAAGTGAGATACACTCAGCTTATGTTATACGTGTCTTTGCCCTTCTTTCAATAATATTATCCTGCCTTGGGACCTTTGGGATCATTCATTTTTTATCCCGTATGAAAACCAGGGAAACGGGTATCAGGAAGGTTCATGGAGCAAAAATCTCCGACATAATAGTGAATATAAACCGCAGTGTAATCATATGGATAGCAGCTGCCTATATCATAGCAATACCTCTTTCATACTTTTTGATGAGACAATATCTGAAAGACTTTGCCTTCAGGATACAACTTTCGTGGTGGATATTCGCCCTGGCAGGATTAATCGTCCTTGTAATAACCCTCCTGACGATAAGCTGGCAAAGCTGGAGGGCAGCGACAAGGAACCCTGTAGAGGCTCTCCGATATGAATGACCCCCAGCCCCCCAGGGGGGGCTCTACCCCCAACCCTCCTGAGGCTTCGCTCAGGGCATGGGGGGTAAGGGAACCAGGCTGGAGATAATAAAAGAGTGATTATTAGAGAAAATAACATATGGACATAAGACAATCATTCAGAAATCTGAAGGGAGATGCTTTTAATACAGCAGTGATAGTTGTAAGTCTCACAATAGGTATCGGAGCTTTCAGCCTGATCCTCCTTTTCCTGAGCAGGGAACTGGGAACTGATAAATTCCACCGCGATGGTGACCGGATCTATGCACTTAAATGTGAGGATCCCTGGACCCCCGGATCTATGATATATTACTGTAAGGCAGGATCAGCAGAGTATATGAAGAATAATTTCCTGCAGGTAGAGGATTATTGCAGGATAATCAATTCAAATCCACAAAAGATAGTAGCCGGCAATGAGGATCGTTTTGACCATCCGTCAGTCATAAGTGCCTCAGGTAGTTTTTTCCGTTTTTTTTCATATAAGCTTCTGTCGGGCGATCCTGATCTTGTACTGGATGCACCAAACAGTATCGTTATTTCATCGGAAATAGCTCAAAAATATTTTGGTTCTGAGGATCCGATCGGAAAGCCCCTTATCCTGGTGTATTCCGGCGGGCCCGAGGAAAAAATCATCACAGGCCTGTTTGAAAAACCTGTTGAGAATACCCAGATCATCTTCGACATAATCTGTAAGGCCGGTGATAAAGACGGTCGCTGTTATGTCAAACTATCTGAAGGTTCGACAAAGGACGAGGCAGAGGACCTGTTTAAGACATACAAGGATATAATACCGGTAATAAACACCGGTACCCCGGGATCATATTTCCTTGAACCTCTCAGGAGTGCTTATTTCGATACTTCAAGGATATTGGTCATAGAAGCGAGCAGGGATAAAACCGATCTGTTAATTGCCCTGACCATCGGATTGATGGTTTTTGGAATTGCAGTATTTAATTACCTGGGGGTTCTGTCAAACAAATACCGGAAAAGAATCAGGGAGATATATTTACGACGTATACATGGGTCATCGCTGAAAGGCATCATCTTTCGATTTACGCTTGAAAATTACATCGTCATCTTATTCTCATTTATCCTGAGCATAATTCTGGTAACAGATGCATTGCCTTTCTTTAATAATCTTACAGGAAGCAACATTACAAGTACCTTTATCTTTAAACCCTCCCGCCTAATTGTGTTGCTGTCTGTTTTGGCACTTGTTATGATAGTTACCTTATTATTTACCTGGTTAAATATTAATCCGAACCTGAATCCTCAGATGATCAGGAACGGAAGCGGTATTAAAACCGGAGGTCGCGGAATACCCTTATTTAATATCTTTCAGCTTGCCTGTTCTGCAGGACTTCTGTTATGTTCCGTCGTTATCATGAAGCAGATAATTTATATCGACCATAAGCAGATAGGATTGGATAAGGGTATTATTGAGATCAGGATCCCGGGACAGTACAGGAATAAGGCTGTTTCATTCAGGGATGAACTGCTAAAGAACAATTCAATTGAAAATGTGTCAATTACAACAGCCTCGCCTGTGCTTGAACATTTTTTAATAGCACTTAAATATGATGATGAAGGAATAGAGAAACAATATGTACCTGCCGGATTCAGTGGAGACGAAAATTTCCTGGATGTCCTTGGAATAGAGGTAATAAGCGGTTCCGGATTTTCCAGGGATCCTTCTGCCAATTCCGGGAAATGTGTTGTAAATGAATCACTCGCAAAGATGTTTCCAGGAAGGGACCTCATTGGCAGGGGGATGCCGGGAAATGAAAACACCATAGTCATTGGTATTGTCAGGGATTTTCATTTTTCAAATCTGAGGTCAGCCATAGGACCCGCATTCATTGGATATGATACAAAAGGATTTCACCTCCTGGTAAAGGTGCGGTCGGGTTTAACAAATAAAGCATTACAAGTTATCGGGGAAACATGGGCAAGTTTCATTCCGGATTTCCCCTTAAACATAGAGTCTGTAGGAGAGCGTTTTGAGTGGTATCACCGTGACAATAAGAATTTTATCAGGTTGATTGGCCTGTCTGCAATTATAAGTATCATATTATCGCTGATAGGCTTGTTTGCTGTTTCGTACCAGAAGATCAGGTCGCGGACAAAAGAAATAGGCCTGAGGAAGATAAACGGGGCATACAGTTCCGAAGTGCTGGCACTGATCATCCGGGATTTCATGTTATGGACAGCGATCGCCTGTATTATCTCAATCCCTCCGGCATGGTTTGCAATGAACCGGTGGCTTCGGAATTACTCGTACCATACAGAACTCAACTGGTGGATCATAGTAGTCTCCCAAATTGTCATAATCATTATATCTCTGGGAACTGTAATCTTTCAGAGCTGGAGGGCAGCGACACGGAATCCGGTCGAAGCACTGAGGTATGAATGAGGTGATTTCGGATTTTGCCCGCCTGACTGACGCCCGCCCGGACGAAGTCCCTTCGGACGGGCAGTCGGGCAGGGATTTTGGATTTATAACATTAAGATAGTAAGATTCGCCATCCGCAAACCAAAGTATGGTTAAAAAGAATCCCATCCTCCGGAGAGCCTGCCCCGCGAATCGGGGGGTAGGGGTGGGTTTTTTACAGTAATTCAACCACCTTACCAACCATATTCTTCGATCCAGCGTAGAGAGGTGAACGCTGATGCAGTGATTCCGGCCGGATCTCCAGGATTCTCCTGTGACCATCTGTTGCAGCTCCGCCAGCCTGCTCTGCAATGAAGGCAATCGGATTACATTCGTATACTAGCCTCAGCTTGCCTTCGGGCATATTTTCGACAGGCGGGTAGAGAAAAACACCACCTTTTAACAGATTCCTGTGAAAATCAGATACAAGTGATCCGATATATCTTGATGTATAAGGCCGGCCGGTGCTTTCATCCTTCTCCTGACAGTATTTAATGTACTGTTTAATGCCAGGGGGGAAATAAATATAGTTGCCCTCATTAATTGAGTAAATTCTTCCGTCGGGAGGGCTCATCATACAGGGATGGGAGAGACAGAACTCACCGATCGAAGGATCGAGGGTGAAACCGTTAACTCCATTGCCGGTGGTATAGACAAGCATGGTTGATGACCCATATATAATATATCCTGCAGCCACCTGCCGGGTTCCGTCCTGGAGAAAATCCTCGTTGGTGACTTCCTCTCCGCGCGGAGTTATCCTTCTGTAAATTGAAAAGACAGAACCGACAGATACATTGTAGTCGATGTTCGACGATCCGTCGAGAGGATCTATGCATACCACGTAATTACCTTTCCTTGCCAGCTTGTCGCTGAAAACAATCTCATTCTGATTTTCTTCAGTCGCTATTCCGCAGCATTCGCCGCTCGACCTTAATGCATCTGTGAAAACCTTGTCGGCGAATACGTCCAGTTTCTGCTGATTCTCTCCCTGGACATTCACCATACCTGCCCTGCCAAGGATATCAACAAGACCTGCCTTGTTGATCTTTTTGTTTACTATTTTGGCTGCTGTCCCGATATGACTGAGGAGGCTTGAAAGTTCACCTTTGGCAAAAGGGAAATCTTTCTGCCTCAGGATTATGAAATCGTTTAGGGTTGTTATTTTGTAACTGTTCATTTCCAAGAAGTTATTTAAATCTGTCTGGTAAAAAAAAATCGCAGTTGTCAAAAATCAGTTGGCAATTGGTTCTAAGGTCTTTTGTTTTTCCAAAGTTTATAATCGTCCCAGTAGATCTGGAGAGTTTTTCCCTGGCCCTTCATAAAGTTTATCAGGTCTTTTGATGTGTAAAGCTTGATTGGATTGAAGTCCCCAACTCCATCGGGATCAGGATCTTCAGTATTATGAGTGATCTTTTTAATATCAAAAATGATCTGTTCAGGGCCTCCGTCAGGAGTCATCGCCAGAAAAAATCTACCCGTTTCATTATTGCCTTCCTTATAATAAAGGTCAAGAGTAAACCATTTTCCAATCGGTACATTAACAGTTTCGTTAGAACCTGTCCAGATTGTAGTATATTTCTGACTTCCGTCTTCAAAGAGCTGGCAATCCTGTGCATCGATTATGAAGCAGAGATCGCTTTCTGCCGCAACCGGTTTCCCTATTCCAAGCGTGATCCGGAACCTGTATGGTACACTCTGGCTCCAGGTTATGTTATTCCAGAACTCTGCTATAGTAAGCCAGGTAATCTTTTTCGGATATTTTTTGACTGTATGAAAATCTTCATGCAGAAATATCCTTACTGACTGATATAATTCGAAAATGTCCTTGTTGCCATAGATGTTCGCCTGTATCCTGCCTTTGCTTCCCCCGACATTAGGTGCGTCGAGCCAGAAGTGCAATACATGGTTTGAGGGATTACCGGGTTCGGAAATGATCTTTGCATAGCGCATGGTTGAATCACCTCCCTGGTATTGAATGTTGAAATTCCCGATATCAGGATGATTGTCAAGATCATTCACCCAATCGTTATGATCGGGAAATGAGTTGTCAATGCCGTTAATATCTGCATCACTGTTTCTTTTGATCATACCCGATTCCGGCTCAAAACCCGACTGAAAAATAAGTTCTCCCTCTGAACCTGATTTTTCCTCTACCTGTCCTGAGCTGCAGGATGTAAAAAGAATCGACAAAATCAATAACAGATAGTTCTTCATGATGGCGATGTTAGAATGTGTAATGCTAAATTACTAATTCCTCATGACTATTCCAGCCAATTAGATCCCGATACTATCGGGTTTCCGTGAAAATTCCATGTAACTCCGGGTGACTCCGTGGTTAATTATTCATAAATTTGACTTCCTGATTTTTTAATTATTATCAGTTTATGAAGGTCTATAAATTTGGAGGCGCCTCTGTTAAGGATGCAGCGGGAATAAGGAACCTGGCTGAAATTGTATCGGAAGAGAAAGACGACCTGGTGGTGGTGGTGTCAGCATTCGGAAAAACAACCAATGCTCTTGAGCAGGTTCTAAAAAAATGGCTTGAAGGCGACAGAAGCTACAAGGAACATCTTGACAATATATACAGCTATCACGCATCCGTTGCAGACGATCTTTTCACTTCAGGGAATTCTGCCAGGGAAAAAATCGACAATTCTTTTGCAGAACTCAGGGAATACCTTATTTCGGCGAAAAGGTCACATTACGATTATGAATATGACCAGGTTGTATCATTTGGTGAACTATGGTCAACAGTCATCGTAGCCGGATATTTAGTAGAATCAGGGCTTAATTCCGAATGGATTGATATAAGGAAAAGTCTTATTACCGACGACAGGTACCGCGATGCCAATATTCTATGGAATGAGACTCAGTTGCGTATAAAAACTGTTTTTGATTTCTCACGGTCACCGCTGTTTGTAACCCAGGGCTTTATAGGAGGCACGGCAGCCGGAAAATCGACAACCCTGGGCAGGGAGGGCTCCGATTATACGGCAGCTCTCCTGGCGAATATGCTTGATGCTGAAAGTGTGACTGTCTGGAAAGACGTTCCCGGACTTTTAAATGCAGACCCGAAATGGCTTCCTGATGCCGGACGACTCGATGAGATATCCTACAAGGAAGCAGTCGAAATGACCTTCTCCGGAGCAAAAGTCATTCATCCCAAGACGATAAAACCCCTTCATAACAAGAACATACCTCTCTTTGTGAAGTGTTTTATGGATCCTTCGTCAGAAGGCACAGTGGTAAGGAGCGATGCCACACTCAAAAAGATCATGCCTGTATTTGTCAGGAAAGAGAACCAGATATTGTTATCCATACTCCCCAGAGACTTCTCCTTTGTGATGGGAGACAACCTGAGCATGGTCTTTCAGCAGTTCGTTAACAACGGTATAAAAGTGAACCTTGTTGAAGCCAGTGCCATCAGCCTCGATGTCTGTGTCGACGATGAACGTTCAAAAGTGGAAGATCTTCTTGAAGATCTCGATGCTGAATATTCAGCCCTTTACAACGAAAATGTTGAACTTCTGTCAATACGTCACTATACTCCCGAAGCTATAAGTCGTATCATCTCCGGACGTGAGATATTATTGGAACAGAAGACAAGGAGTACGGTGAGGTTTGTGGTCCGGAAAGGATAATCCCCGGTGAAAGAAAGAACCCGCGCCCCCGAGTACTCGGGGGCACCCCCTAAAGGGGGTTTAAACCCCCACTACTATTAATAATATGTATTTGATTTTGAGCCCCCTTCAGGCTTTGCAAGCCGAAGCTTGCGAAGGCTTGGGGCAGTCCCGCTTCAGCGGGAGGGTGGTACTATCGGTCAAACTTCAGCCTCTGCCCCCGGTAGTCCTCGTTGAATACACCATTATTATATACAGTAGTCCCGTTAACGAAGGTTCTGATCACCGCAGTATTGAACGTTGTTCCTTCAAGAGGCGACCAGCCACATTTGTACAGAATGTTTTCCCTGCTTACCGTCCAGGTTTTGTCCGGATCAACCAGCACCAGGTCGGCTTTATAGCCTTCCCGGATGAATCCCCTGCCTTCAATATTGAAGATGACGGCCGGATTATGACACATTTTTTCTATTATCTTCTCAGGTGTAAATAAACGCCTGTGCCACATTTCGAACATGGTAACCAGTGAATGTTGTACCATCGGCGCTCCTGAAGGTACATTAAAATATGTTCCTGTTTTTTCCTTCAGGCTATGAGGAGCATGATCAGTTGAAATTACATCAAGCAGATCTTTGTTTACTGCATCTATCAGTGATTCCCTGTCGAATCTTGTCTTTATTGCAGGGTTCCATTTAATGAATGCTCCTGATTTCTCATAAAAAGAGTCATCAAACCACAGATGATGTACACAGGCTTCTCCCGTGATCCTTTTTTCTCCGGCAGGTTCTTCATTACTGAACAGTTTCATCTCGTCGGCAGTGGACAGGTGGGTAATATGAAGGCGGGTGTTGTATTCCCGTGCCATCTTCACGGCTGAGGAGGAAGACATAAAGCAAGCTTCCCTGCTTCTTATAAGAGGGTGCATTGCAAATGGTACATTCTCCCCGTATTTTTCCCTGTATACAATACTGTTCTTTTTGATTTCAGCATCATCCTCGCAGTGGGCACAAACAGGCAGATGTGCTCTTTTGAACAATTCACTGAGCGACAGGGTCTCATTTACCAGCATATTGCCTGTTGATGAGCCGAGAAATAATTTTATACCGCTAACTGCTGAAGGATCAGCCTTTAATATCTCATCCAGGTTGTTATTTGTTGCCCCGATATAAAAGGAATAGTTAATAAATGACTTTTCTGATCCAAGGGTGAATTTTTCATTCAGTGCTTTAAGAGTTACTGTCTGAGGTATCGTGTTTGGCATATCCATGAATGAGGTGACACCTCCGGCGGCGGCGGCCCTGGATTCAGAGGCAATGTCGCCTTTATGAGTAAGTCCCGGTTCCCGGAAATGAACATGAACATCAATTACACCGGGGATAAGGAAAAGGCCTTCCGCGTCGATTTCTTCTGAAACACCTTCTGAAGATATGGTTCCGGGCCGGCCAATTGACCCGATAATTTCACCCCTGATAAGAATATCTCCCTTGTAACTATGACCTTCATTTATGATTGTTGCATTTCTTATTAATGTGTCTGACATTTCCGGAAATTTTGTTTTTCTTATTCAGATTCTGCTGCCTGTTATCCGTATGGTTCTGAATATATTCGGATACAATGCTGTTAAGTGCTGTTGAATGGCAGATATTTATTGAGGCTCCTGTAACGGATTGAACCGATCAGCGCCTGTCACCGTTTCGTCTGTACCTGATGAACCAGCTTCTTATCTTCATCCTGATAACGCTCCAGATGGCTTCATTGAAGATGCCGCCTGACATTTTGGAGGATCCCATCTTCCTGTCGGTGAATATGATAGGGATCTCCACTATACGGTATCCCAGTTTCCAGGCTATGAACTTCATTTCAATCTGGAAACTGTAGCCCACTGATTTTATCTGGTTGGGAAGTATATTCTCAAGCACTTCCCTTCGGTAGCATTTGAAGCCTGCCGTGGTGTCCTTGATCTTCATTCCTGTAACAAAACGTACATAAATGGATGCAAAGTATGACATGAGAACCCTTGAGAGGGGCCAGTTCACGACATTCACACCGCTGATATATCTCGATCCTATTGCCACATCAGCCCTGTCATCATTACAGGCTTTGAAAAGACGCGGAAGGTCGGCCGGGTCGTGTGAAAAATCGGCATCCATCTCGCAGATTAGATCGTATCCGTGCTCAATGGCAAACCTGAAGCCCGCGAGGTAAGCTGTTCCAAGTCCCAGTTTCCCGGGTCTCTCAATAAGGAACAGGTTGGAATGTTTTTTCTGCAGCTCTTTTATGATATCTGCTGTTCCGTCGGGTGAGTTATCGTCAATTATAAGGATATCAAAGGGAATGTCCAGAGCAAAAATTGCCTTAATAAGGGCTTCGATATTTTCCTTTTCCTTGTATGTTGGTATAATGACTATATTTGACATCCCCGGGATATTGTTGCGAAAATAAGGAAATTCATGAACTATGAAAACATTATCGCTGACATTCTTGATCTTTTTACTTTTGACTTTCAGAGGATTCACTCAGGAACTGACCTGGAACAGCAGATTTTTTTCCTTTTTTGACAATGTGGAATTCGGCGGATCATCAGTAAAAATTCCCCAGACCATGGCCGGGGTCAGATTCTCTCCGGAGCTTGGGATAGTGTGGGATTCTGTTCACAGTTTTTCAGCAGGAATGAGCATGATACATGAATTTGGGAGCCCTGCCTTCTCAGATTATCTATATCCGTCGGCCTGGTATGAATACAATAGAGAGCCGGTAAAATTTGCAATGGGTGCATTCCCAAGAGCGATGGCCCTCGAAAAATACCCGCGCATGTTTTTCAGCGATTCGGTTTCATATTACCGTCCAAATATTAATGGTATGTTTTTTCAGTGGGGAGCAGAAAGGGATTATTTAAATATATGGCTTGACTGGACAGGCAGACAGTCGGAGAGTGTAAGGGAGACATTCATGGCTGGTGTGAGTGGCAGGTATACGGCAGGAATATTTTATATGAGTCACTTCAGTTATATGTTACATTTTGCTTCTTTTAAGGATCCCATTGTAGAAGAGGCGCTTCATGATAATCTGCTGCTGCTGACATCTGCGGGAGCCGATCTGGGAGGCAGGACGATCTTTGACAGGCTGGAGGGCAGTGCCGGCTGGGTTCTTGCACTTGAGAGGGCGAGGGCTGACAATACAGGCTGGATCGTCATGCATGGATTACAGGTTGACGTATGTGCTGAGTACAGGTTTGCGGGGATTATGAACAGCTTCTATGCCGGGAAGGGGATGATGTATTTTTATAATGATCACGGGAACGAGCTTTACCCGGGAGATCCGGTTTACAGGGCGAAGGTAAGTAACAGGACAGATCTTTACGTAAGGTTTTTCCGGAAGCAGGATATAAGGCTTGAGCTTACATGGTCGGTTTTTCTGCTGGAGCGGAGGCTTTACAATGAGCAGATGCTTAAGTTATGGATTGACATTGGCGGGCGGCGGATGATACAGCGGCATGATCCATAGAGGTTAACCATGTAATTTAAGCATTACCTGTAAAAATATTTCATGAATTTTCTTTTCTTTTTTTGCTTGAATGGAATCAATTTATATCTTTGCACCCGCTTAAGTTGAAAACGATAGCAGAGTTCTTTAAGAAGATGTAAAAAGTTCCAAGTTCAGGGTTCAAGGTTCTTAAGAAAGAAGGACCTGAAAACCGGAAACCCGGAACCCGGAACCCGGAACCTGAAACAGTCCCGTAGCTCAGTTGGTTAGAGCGCTACACTGATAATGTAGAGGTCCCCGGTTCAACTCCGGGCGGGACTACGAAA
>CAYQZL010000123.1:0-12627 GCA_964421975.1 uncultured Rikenellaceae bacterium | reverse complement strand
ACACCCTATCCTACACTCTTTCCCTACACGACGCTCTTCCGATCTACAGAAAACTAATAAATATATTTACGTTAAATACCAGGGAATGACTCAAAGAAAAATTCATTTCAGCCTGTTGTTCCTGATCTGTATAATTATTGTTTATTCAGGCTGCAGAGGTAACTACGACGGGGATTCAGTTATGGCAGGCCGCTTGCCGGTAATAGAACCTGATTATTCGTATGTTACTATCCCACACAATATTTCACCAATGAATTTTATGGTCATGGAAGACGCTGATCATTTCATGGTTGAAGCAAGCTCGGGGAATGGTAATATCAATATAAATGTTAAATCTTCTGACGGGAAGATATTTTTCCCTGAAAAGAAATGGAAAAGATTACTGGAAGATTCAGGTGGAGACAGGATAACGATACAGGTTTTCGCCAGCGAAAAAGGTGAGAAAAAGCCAAAACATTATGAACCGTTTGAAATGTATGTTTCAATTGATCCGGTCGATCCCTGGCTTGCCTACAGGCTGATCCATCCGGGTTATTACAACTGGTCAAATATTAGGATCATGCAAAGGTCGGTTGAAAGCTTTGAACTTGAACCTGTTGTAGATAACCGTATCCTTGATATGAATTGTGTCAACTGTCACTCTTTCAATAATAACAATCCCGGCAAGTTCATGATCCATATCAGAGGTTCACATGGCGGTACTTATTTTGTTAATGACGGTAATATCACAAAAAGGGATCCAAAGATTGATGCCATGCCGGGCGGTGCAACATATCCGGCCTGGCATCCCGGAGGAAGATTTATTGCATTCTCATCCAACCAGGTAAGGCAGGGTTTCTATGCAAACCCTCAGAGATCTATTGAAGTCTTTGATCTGGTCTCAACAATGACTGTATATGACCTTGAAAAAAATGAAGTTGTTCTTGCAAGAGAACGGGATACAAACCGATATCTGCAAACCTTTCCATCGTGGTCTCCCGATGGTAAGTACCTTTATTATTGCAGAGCCCTGCAGATTAATCCGGGGACAAGCATGACACTGGATGAAATAAAGCAGACCAGGTATGATCTGGTTCGGATTAAATTTGATGCTGAGACAATCACATATGGCGAAACTGAGATGGTTTACAATGCATCGGGAACAGGAAAAAGTGCTTCTTTGCCAAGGATCTCCCCTGACGGGAAATATCTTATTTTCACACTTGCAGATTATGGTACATTCCCGATATGGCACCGGGAAGCGGATCTCTTTCTGCTGGACCTTCAGACCGGAGAAGCAAAAAGAATGGATATTAACAGCAGCGATAATGAAAGTTATCATTCATGGTCGTCAAATGGCAGATGGCTGGTATTCAGCAGTAAAAGAACAGACGGGAGAAGTACAAGGCCATTCCTTGCATACTTTAATTCCTGGGACAGTACGGGAAAACCTTTTATTCTTCCGCAGGAAGATCCTGAGTATTATGATAGACTTATGGAATCATTCAATATCCCGGAGTTTGTAAGCGCAAGAATAATGCTGTCGCCGCACGATTTTGCAGCGGTTGCAAATAATGAAACACTGAAAGCAGTTGCCGGTAATCCTCTGGATTCATTGCATAAATGGGAAATGAAGAGTGTTAATACAAAACGTAATCCGGGAGAAAAATCGATACATGAATGACAACTAATGTAAAAACCTGTTTTAACCGCAAAGAACGCAAAGGAATAACGCAAAGGTCGCAAAGCATTGAAATATTATGATCTGACTTCGCTTACTTTGCGTCAGCTTAGTGTCCTTTGTGGTTAAGTAAGGATTTTTGTTTAAACACAAAGAGCACAAAGGAAATCACAAAGATCACAAAGGACATTGTAGCAACTGAACATACTGCAGGTGAATATCTTTATATAGCAATTTATTACACATAAGATAGTTGAAACTCAAATATATTTTTAAGAAATCGAACATAAGCAAACAGAAAGAGGATTGGTTCATAATTGCTTTCTTCTTCCTTTTGGCTTTTGTCTATTTTTTCTTTTTTGCAAGTCATATCCTTTTTTTCCAGGAACAGCAATACCTGTTCGTTTATACATCAGAATATTTCGATGAATTTTTTGTGAGGCCCGGAGGGTTACTTGATCTTTCCGGGAAATTCCTGACACAGTTTTATTACAGCAGACTGGCAGGATCTCTCATTCTTGCAATAACCCTTACTCTTCCGGGGATCATGCTCCTTCACGTTAACAGGCACATTAAACTCAATCCGGTCTCAGCTTTCCCGTTAATGATAATTCCTTCATGTCTTCTGCTGATAATGCAAACCCACTATTATCATATGATGTTGTATAATCTGGGATTTCTGCTGATATTGATTTATTTTCTGCTTTTTGTCCTTTCAGAAAGGAAGATATCACGTATAGTTTTAACAGTCTTTTTCCCGGCATTCTTTTATTTTTCCGGGGCATATGCAGTCATATCTGCGATATTAATACTGATATACACCCTTTTTTATCTTAAAGGCCCGGAAAGATATTATCTCCCGCTGATTATGTTACTTGCGGCACTGGTCTCTGCATTACTTTTCAAACAGATGCTATTGTTGCAGGGATATACACAGCTTGCTCTGTTTCCACTTCCTTTTATAAATGATCCGACTCACAAGATACTTTTCAGGATACTCGTTGCATACATTATCTTTTATCCGGCAATCTGCAGGTTTACAGGTCGTATCAAATCAGCAGGACGAAAGCCGGAGGTAGTCAGGGTATTTCCTGCGGCACTTATCCTTTTTATAAGCGTTATTATGCTGATCGCCGGGTATAATTCCCAGAATGCGAGGGTGATAAATCTGGAAAAACTTATATTTAATGAAAAATGGCAGGAAGCAATAGCATACCAGGAGAAACATCCTTCCAGGAACCTGATAGGACAATACTTTTATAATATAGCTCTTTCAGAAACTGATCAGTTATGTAAGAGATTATTTTATGGTCCGCAGGATTTCGGTACAGGATCGCTGATACTTCCATGGAGCAGTGAATATCTTAACTGGGGATCATTTGCATTTTACACCACAGGTCTGGTAAACGAAGCACAGCGGTGGGCATATGAGGAAATGGTTGTTTACGGACGCAGGCCTCAGAATATGAAAATGCTTATAAAAACCGGTCTTTTAACCGGTAATTACCGGCTGGCGGGAAAATATGCGGAGATACTTAATAAATCGCTGTTTTATAAAAGATGGTCAGAGAGGTATGGGAAGATGGCTGAAGATACATTACTTATCAGGCTTGATCCGGAACTGGGGGAAAAGCTTTTATTAATTCAGAAGTCAGATTTTTTCATTTACCTGGAATCACCCGAACAAAATCTTCCGTTACTGGTAAATGAAAATCCTCAGAACCGCGAAGCCTTCGAGTATATGATGTCATGGCTTCTTCTTGGCAAGGAGGTTGAAATTCTTGTAAATAATATCAGATTGATGGGAAGGATGGGTTATACAACAATCCCAAGGCATATTGAGGAAGCAATCATGATCTATTTTAACAGTCAGAAAAAGTTACCCGACATGGGCGGATTGACTGTCAGCAATGAAACACGTATACGCTTCGACAATTATTTTGCATCATATGTAACTGCCAGGCAGAATCCTGCAACGCTGAAGGAAAAAATGCAGGAACAATTCAGTGATACTTTCTGGTATTATTTTCATTTTAAATGAATAAACTTATATATTTACGTTAATACTCAGACTTAATAATATGTTAAGGAAGCATAATCTATTAGCTCTGATTATAATTCTGGTCACAGATTGTACCTTTCTCCATTCCCAGAATCCGAGGATGGATGGATATAAGGGTATCTGGTTCAGTGCAGGTCTGATACAGGAATATGGTTACAAATTCTCGGGAGGAGTCTCAACGTTTTCCTCACGTCACAGACCAATAGCAATATATGCACCGGAAGTAAGGAAAACTTACTTCGTTTATGGCGGAACCACACAACCTGACGAAAGGCACCTATTAATAATGGTATCATACTTTGACCACAGAACACATAAAGTGCCAAAACCAGTAGTCGTTTATAATAAGATGGGTGTGAGAGAGCCATATGACAATGCATCAATCTCGATAGATAAACAGGGTTATTTATGGATTTTCGTAAGCGGAAACAGAAGAACCAGACCAGGTTTGATCTTTAAAGGTTCAAAACCTTTTTCGATTGACAATTTCGAGTTAATGACAAAAATGGAGATGGTCTCCCCACAACCCTGGTGGTCGGACGATACCGGATTTCTTCTTTTATATTCACGGGTTTCAAAGGGATTGGATATCTGCTTTTCATCGAGCACTGACGGAAATTCATGGATTGATATTCAAAAACTTATTACAATTGGTGGAAGTTTACAGGTATCTAACCTTATTGAAAATAAATTAGTTACAGTCTTTAATTATCACCCTGGGGGAAATATTGACAAACAGACAAATCTTTACCTGCTCCAGACGGAAGACAGGGGAAAAACCTGGAAAACCATAGATAATAGAATTATTGAAACTCCTTTAAGTGAAATTAATAATCCTGCAATAATTAAAAACTATGAAGCAGAGGGTAAACTTGTTCATTTAAGTGATCTGCGTTTTGATAAATATGGCAATCCGGTCATACTGGTCATTCTCAGCGGGGACTATATACCCGGTCCTTCAAGTGGGGCAAGAGAATGGATTATTATTAACTGGAAGGATCAGAAATGGAATTTCCATAAAGTATGCCAATCAACACATAACTTTGACAGAGGATCATTATATATTGAAGATAATACCTGGAAAATAATAGGTCCGACTGAACCTGGCCCCCAGAAACATGGTACCGGTGGTGAGGTAGCTTTATGGATAAGTACCGATGAAGGTACTACATGGGTTAAGAAACTTGATATAACATCGAACAGCACAAATAACAATTCCTTTGTAAGGCAACCCTTAAATCCGCATAAAGATTTTTATGCTCTCTGGACTGACGGGAATGCTGATGAGTTATCAAAATCTTATTTATTCTTTACCAGTGAACAATGTAACAAAGTGTGGATTTTACCCTACGAAATGAAGAAAGAGTTTGAAAGACCAATCCGGGTCAGATGAGTTCAATGCAGATTATATAATTTCGCTGCATTATCAAAAAGTATCATTTTCGCTATTTTTTTCGCTTCATCTTCTGACAGATAACCATCCCTGACCTTATTGCCAAGGACACCTGAGATAATTCTTTTTGCTGTTTTCAGCTCGCTGTAAATATTTTCAACTACCATACAGTCACCGCCGAAAGCTATCATTCTGCCTACAGGAACAGTTTCAAGCCATTCATTAAGATAACGTTCACTGTATGCCGGAGAGATGGACCAGGTCCAGTTCATATCAATATAAACATTTTTATAGTTCTTTGCCAGCGCAGACAGTTCACCTCCAAAAGGATAGCTGCCATGATACAATACAAACTTAATATCGGGATATTGCTTAAAAATACCGGTCATTAAAACCGGATTTGAATTGCCAATAATGTTAGCCGGACCTGCCTGTAAGCCTGTATGAACGGCAACAGGTTTCTCATATTTATCTGCAAGTTCCATTAACCTGGAAAACATATAATCCTGCAGAGGTTTTGCTTCCTTAAATGATATTACATGATTTTCATCGCCGTTAACCAGTGAACGGAATACTTTTCTGGCAGTTTCAGTCTCCACTTTTTCAAAGTTAAGAGGACGGGAATAAGCAACGAAAGTTTTGACAACTGTCATTCCTTTTCTCATCTCATTTTCAAATGCCAATTTCAGGGACCTGACAAAATCTTCCAGAGTATATATCGGCTCAAGCTGTAAAATTGCAATTGAGTCAATGCTGTATTTTGATTTAACATTAATCCAGCTGTCAAATCTTTTTGCATAACGGATGAATTGATATTCACGAGGCAGTTCAAAACCATCCTGAATCACGTAATCGATCCGGCACGAATCTCTCAGAATGCGGGTGAACCAGTCGGTTCTGTAAACTTCTTTGATCCTTTGGGAAAGCAAGTCGACGCTTGATTCATTCAGGCCATCGATTCCATATAGTTTTCTAATTCCATTCAGGATTATCCTGTGGAAGGAAGTATTAAAGGAATTGCTCCAGTATGGCTCTATTAACTTCCATTTTATTATGGGTGAGTGCTCTTCATTAAATAAGGGATCGAACAATGAATCAGGTAATCCTGCAGATCTCAGATCATCATACCCGTTCTGGTGAAAAAGCAGCATGAAATCAAAAGAAAAGGATTTCATCAGGAGAGCCGGATCAAACAGATGTTCATGAGTATCTATGATCCTTAATGAATCCACATATTCTTTTATCCGTAACGCATATCCCGGAGCTGGTGAAGCAAATGTTTGCGCCTTTATGTTCCATGTAAAAGTGAATGCCAGAAGAAGTGATATAATAGAATATTTCATTAATAAACAAATAAGTCATAGTGTTTACAGGATCCCTCTGCAGGTTTTGTTTTTATATGCCCCGGAATATGATCAGTCATTATCAGTTGAAGTCGTAAACTGAAATATTTCATGAAAATAAGACTATATTTCATCAGATTTTATTCCCCTTTCAATGTTTTTTTTTACACTGATATACTCTGTACTTAAAAACGAGCCCCGGGGTGGAAGCAAAAAAGAAGGGATGCAATTTACTGCATCCCTGTGGTTAAATAAATAAAAATACAAGATCAATAAGACGCATCCTGGGTCAGAATGCCTTTCTGAAGATCCATTACAGCCTGCGGTATTGGCCAGTAATCATCCTGGTCGGCATTGAAGACGGCATCTTTCATAAATCCTCTGAATGTCAGGTCATGTGCTATATATGCATTCAGTGTTGATGCCAGTATACCCCAGCGACGCAGGTCGAAGAAGCGATGATTCTGGCATGCGAATTCAAGCCTCGTCTCCTCCTGTACAGCTTTCAATGCATTTTCCTTCGTGTCAAAGGGATATAGTCCGGGACCCGGATATGGCTCAATCAAATAATTGGCTGCCGGTTTTGTGGGATCAACAACAGGATTGGTTCCCAGATTCTTTGTGCTGGAACAGAATCCCATAACCGGTGTGCTGGATTTTGCACGGTTACGGATCATATTGACATATGTTCTGGCAAGTTCCAGGTCGTTATCCACAACTGCACACTCAGCTCTCCACAGCAGAATACTTGCGTAACGATATGTTCTGTAGTTTTTACCATTATAAAAACCTGTGCCATTAAGGTTCAGACTCTGTTCATCTTTTCTATGCATGAATATTTTGGTCATAAAGGGACCTCCGTTGCTTTGTTCACGTATCCAGTCATTCCCGGGGTGAATTCCCCAGCCCAGGAAATCAACACCCCTGCGTGCTATTATGAAATCGACTCTGGGGTCCATTGTATGATCGGTAGGTGTAAAATCTACTTCGCTGCCGACTCCCATATCGGTTGCCAGATGATCACGTAAGGTGGGATTAAGTTGAGGAAGGCCTTCTGCGGTTGTCTGGAATGCTTCGAAAAGATTCAGGGAAGGTGAATAGAAACCCCAACCTCCGCAACTTGCTGCACCTTTTTGGTGGAAGTTACAACCTGATCCGTTTACTGCCGAATGAGCAGTTGAGGTAGTTGAGCACTGTAATTCGAAAATGGATTCGGAATTATTCTCATGAGTCATGTCGAAGTTATGCACGTATTCGGGAGCAAGGCTGAATCCTCCGTTGTTTATTATATCATCCAGAAGAGGCTTCGCGGCAGTGTAATCTTTCTGATACATATGAGCCTGTGCCAGCACTGCTTCTGCAGAATATTTTGTCGGACGGCCTTTTTCGTTATTGTATTTCGCCGTTCCCAGGTTTGTTATGGCAAACTGAAGGTCCTCCTCTATTCCGGTCCATCCCGGATCAGTATTCTGCACTTCCTCAGGCTTGACATCACCAAGTTCTGTAGGTGTTTTTACATATGGGATCTTTTCAAAGATCTTGTTAGCCTGGAAGTGGAACCATGCTCTCAGGAACTTCAGTTCAGCCTCAGCCTGTTTAGCTCTAGCTTCTGTAAGGGGACTGCTGCCTTTCTGTGTTTCCCATAGGAATGTCAGTGCCACATTTGAACGGGCAACGCCATCATAGCAGGCATTCCATCTGTTTTCCAGGTATGGGTTATTCGGGAGGGCCTCATATCTTTCGAGAAGATTGAAGTTACTCTGGTCTCCGACATCGGTACCTTTATAAGCATCATCGGAACATCCGCCCGAGTATGTCCAGTCACTGGTCATTGCAGCCCCGAACATTGACTGGTTCGCGTTCTGCATCCTTTCATAAACGCCGATGATCAGTGCTTCAATACCTGCTGGTGTCTGAATGACTGAACCTGCAGCTACTCCCGGAGGCTCTTTGGTTAAAAACTCTTCGGAGCAGGAATATATTGCAAGCAGGCTTGCCATCAATATTGAGAATGATAAAAATCTGAATATTCTTTTCATATCTGTGTTTTTTAATGTTTATAAGTAATATTCCTGTTAAAGTCCAAAGGCAATTCCGAAGATGAATTGCTGCGAAGTTGGCCAGGCTCCCTGATCTACTCCCATATTAATAGCTGAACTTGGAATTGAAAGTTCAGGATCCAATCCTGAATATTTGGTCAGAGTGAACAGGTTTGAAGCCTGGAAATAGAGCTGGAGTGTTGAGAACTGGTTATTAAACATCCTGTTAAAATCATAACCTATTCTAAGCGTTTTCATTCTCAGGAATGATGCATCTTCCACGAAAGCTGTTGAAGGTTCCTGATGCGGAGTATCATTTGAAGTGATTATTGGCATGGTGGCTTTGGTATTATCTCCTTTAAGGTAAGGACTCCCCCATGATTCATAAAGCCTTCTGTGACTTCTGCCTCCTGCGAACTGTGTGTAGTCAATGTATCTGCTTACATAATTCACAAGTTCATTACCGATCGAAGAATACAAAGTGGTCATAATACTTAATCCCCTGTATCCCAGGCTCAGACTCAAACCTGCAGTGAAATCCGGATGAGGTGATCCTATCCATGTACGGTCACTGGCATCAACTTTTCCGTCAGGTTTTCCGTCGGGTCCGCTTATGTCTCTGTATTTGAAATAGCCGGCCTTATTATTAACTCCTCCGAAAATCGGTACATAACCGGAAGCTTCTGAATCCGAGTTGAAGATCCCGTCAGAAATATATCCATAGTACTCTGGCCAGGCTCTTCCTGCCACTGCCCTGGTGTAGATCTTTTCACGGAAAGCGCCTCCCTGTATAAAATATGAAGCAACGTCAGTCAGTTTTGTAATTTCATTTTTATAATGCGAAAATACAAAGTCTGCGCTGTAGGTAAGATCACCGTTAAGTGCACTGTTGGAATAACCAAGCTCCAGATCGAATCCGGTATTTTTCATCTCGGCAATGTTTATCGAAGGTCTTGTTGCAGTACCAAGTACCAGCGGTAACTGTTGCTGGTGAAGCATGTCCTTTGTCTTACGCTGCCAGACATCTAATGTAAGGGTAAGATTTTTAATGAGTGTTGCATCTATACCGATATTGGATGTGTTTGTCGTCTCCCATTTTACGGTAGTGTTACCGAAAGTAGACTGGCGGAAACCTACATTGCTTATGGCTCCGTTTGCTCCGTTCATTCCATAGCTTGCATCTCCCTCATGATATGCAAACTGTGTATAGGGATTGTAATTTCCCATCCTGTCATTTCCGACAACTCCATAGCCAACACGTAATTTCAGCTCATCAAGCCAGTCAGATGTTGAAGCCATGAAATCTTCCTGTGTTATTCTACATCCAAGTGATACAGCCGGGAATAAGCCAAACTTTTCATCTCCGAAACGGGATGAACCGTCACGGCGCACTACGCCCTCAAACATATACTTGTCGGCATATGTATAGTTGATCCTTCCGAAGAGTGAAAACAGACTATAAGCACTGTTGCCGTCTGAGTTTGCGATACTCCTCAGTCCGGTATTAAGAGTCATGTAGTTAACATCAAGGAAAGAATATTCAGCCCTGCTTGCACTTACCGATGTTGATGTGTTATCATAAGCTTCGGATCCGAGGATTGCCCTTATGTTATGCTGACCCGCAACCAGTCCGTATTCAATAGTGTTTGTCCATGTCCAGTTGAGCCCGGTACCGGCGCCTTTTGAATAACCATCATAAGTACCCCTTTCAGCAGCAGCAACTTCAACAAATGTAAGATCTCTTGACTGATAGCTGTATTGATTTATACCTAACAGAGTTTTAACCGATAATCCCTTTACAATGTTAAATTTGGCATAAACATTACCGCTGATATTCATATATCTCGAAAAATCATCTTTATTGGAGTCGAGGAGGAATACCGGGTTCTGTGCATTACCCATTCCGGATGGTCTTGATCCGGCATATGTGGTTCCGCTGATGTCATATACAGGAATAATAGGCTGGAGCCTGTAACACCAGGATACCATTGAGGATTCAGCATTATCTGTCTGATGCCCGTGATCATCTGTATAAACCACACCGATACTGCTTCCAAGATCGATCCATTTTGCAGGTGAAGTATTAATGTTTGAACGGAAGCTGTATCTCTCGTAACCGGTCCATTTGAAAATACCCTGATCGCTTGTGTAGCCTAGCAGGAATGCATATGTTGTATTTGCAGATCCTCCCGCAATATCAAGAGTATATTCCTTGAAAGGAGCATTTCGTGTTGATTCTCCCCACCAGTCTGTTCCCAGCTGGTTGGCCTTTGTAATAAGGTATGTATCATCTCCGTCCCTTACCGACATCAGATTGTCATACAGATCCGGATTTGCCAGAGGATCATTTTCAGGAGCTTTTGTAGGGTATAGATAATAAGGAATAACAGGAGCAGCACCATTGCCATACTGCGGATGTGTAAAGTTCTTCGGATCGGTCGGGACTCCGATTGGTAATCCGAAATTCTTGGCCTCAAGCCACAGCATTTCACCGTATTCCCGTGTATTCAGCATGTCATAAAATTTCCCCGGCTTTGTAAAACCCTGTCTTACATTAACATTCATTGTGACTTTCTGGTTCTTCTTTCCGCTTTTTGTTGTGATAAGTACAACACCATTGGCAGCTCTTGCACCATAAATAGACTGGGCTGCGGCATCTTTAAGGATTGTTATACTTTCAACATCATTGGGCGAATAAGATCCTCCGGGTATTCCGTCGACAACATACAATGGATTTGAGTCGTTGATAGTGGTCATACCACGTATCCTTATTGACGATCCTTCTCCGGGTGTATGCTGGTTGAATATTGTAACACCTGCAACTTTCCCCTGAAGACGGGTTATCGGGTTAACTGCAGCACTTTCAGCAAGTGTGGCTGCATCAACCGTTGATACTGAACCAGTCAGGGATTTTCTTGCCTGTGTAGAATAACCCACGACCACAATTTCATCAAGGGCAGAAACGGCTTCAGCAAGGGTAACATTTACAGCGGTCTGTGTTCCTACAGTTATCTCCTGGGTCACATATCCGATGAATGAGAATGTCAGTACGGATTTTGGAGAAGCAACAGTGATTGTAAAATTACCGCTTGCATCTGAGATGGCACCATTGAGAGTGCCTTTTTCAAGAATATTCACTCCGGGTATCGGATTATTATTGGCATCGATAATCCTTCCGGAAATTTGTCTTTGTTGCAGATTAGATGATGTGCCGTTTCCGTCATCCGGCGTTAAAGCCAGGACAGAGGGAATAAAGGTCGCAACCATTATCAGCAACAATACAATTCGCATGATTTTTTTTGTCATACTTTTGAGGTTAGTGATTTGGTTAATTAAATTAATTGTTGATCAATGATTTACGAGAAATCTTCAGATTGGGAGCATATTACAATGCAACCCAAAAGGTCAGGTCGGTTTTTACATAGGCAATTAAAATTAGTTCTACGATCAATGTAGAAATTTAAGAATTTTTTTGGAAATAGCAAGTTAAAAAGCAGGATTTTCTATTGCGGTGATAAATAGCCACTTCGGGACAGTGGTTCCCGGTCTGTTGTCAGGATCTGAAATAACCGGGTAAAAGGTTCCCAGGTCTGAGATTATCGGTCAGAGTTTAGAGGTCAGGATTTAGGATTCAGGAATGCAGAGTCAGATATAAGGGTTCCGGGTATAACCGTCAACCTGACACAGCCTTCTTCGCCAGTTGGCTGATTCGGCTGGCAAAGTCTTAGCCCTTAGCTCTTAGCTCTTAGCTCTTTGCAATTAAATCAGAATCTGTCTCGCGTACTCAACGCAGGTCTTTGTTTCCTTTACGGCATTTGACCATGGTTTGATATCATATTCAAGTTCGATATCCACAAATATCGGCCAAAGCTGTTTTTTGATCAGGAGAAGAACATCCGCTATCGGTACTTCTCCCTGTCCCCATACCTGGTTGGTATTGGCCGGATCTGTTTTCGGACCGGTCTTGTCTTTCAGGTGAACAGTAAATATACGGTCATGGTATTTTTCAATTATCGTATTCGGGTGAATACCTGTTGATCCGAAGAAATGACCTGCATCGAAGTTCATCATAACGGCAGGAGATAAGATCGGAAGAGCACACGTCTGAACTCCAGTCACCGCTCATTATC
>CAYQZL010000122.1:3021-12636 GCA_964421975.1 uncultured Rikenellaceae bacterium | reverse complement strand
AGGCGGACAACGGTTTTCAAGACCGCCGCATTCGACCACTCTGCCATTTCTCCTTTGTTCTGCCATTACATTGGCTGCAAAAGGACGCCGCAAATATAATATTTTTTTATTCTTTCATGTTTTTTTATTGTAATTAGCTTGTAAGATACATATTATCAGCAATGTATGGAATTTATGAACAGATTGTCAACAAGTTAAGGCCCTGAATATGCTCAATCGACCACCAGATGGCATTCTGCGATTATTTTGCCGGAATTTGATATTTATGGAAAAAAATGCATTTTTGTGTCTAAAAGTCCCACTAAATGTGCAAAAACGGAATAAATAAATTTGCATATGAATTAAATTAAAATAAATTTGTACTCAGTTAGTAGGATTGGTCTAACCTTTAATTTTTATTACTATGACAAAAAAAGATTTAGTTGCTTCCATTGCAAAAGATTCAGGCCTTACTGTTAAAGATGCAACAAAAGCTCTGAACGCATTCGTGGTATCTGTTGGAAAAGCCATGAAAAAAGGCCAGAGACTTCAGCTTCCGGGCCTTGGAACATTCAAGGTTACAAAAAGAAGCGCAAGAGTGGTTCGTAACCCTCGTACCGGTGCCAAGCTTAACGTACCAGCTAAAAAGGTAGTTAAATTCAAAGCAGCTCCGGCTCTTGACAAAGGCCTTTAATCATTTGTGATTGAAATTGCCTGGAGGGTGTTGATAACACCCTCTTTTTTTTGTATTATACTATAAATGATAAGGTAACATATGATCATCCTGATCCGTAAAATTATGAACAAAACAGGTTAAATTATGTTTATGTGAATCAGATAACATTTTTTTTACTATTTTTGATTTGTCTTAATCTTCCTGACTATTGAAACATGAATTGTATTATTGTTGATGACGATCAGATTAGTTGCAAAATTCTGGAAGGATATGTCGCAAAATCCTCGTCCCTGAACCTGGTTGGTACTTTCAACGATTCTGTAGAAGCCAGGAATATTATTACGAAACGACAGGATATTGATCTGATTATCCTCGACATAAAAATGCCGGAAATGGACGGATTCGACTTTATAATGAGCCTCGATAACCCTCCGAATATTATCCTTGTTACATCCGCGGAAGAATATGCCCTTAAGGCATTCGACTTCAATGTAATTGATTTCCTTCTTAAACCGATCTCATACGGGCGTTTCTGTAAAGCTATTGATAAAACAATAAGATATTATTCAAGGAAAGAGACTTCAGGCACCGGCGATGAGGAGATCTTTATTAAGAAAAGTTCCTCACTTGTAAAACTTAAACTTAAAGATATAGTCTTTATTGAAGCTCTTGAAAATTATGTCACTCTTAATACCAGTGATGACAGGTTTACGATACACTTTACCATGAAGGCAATCGAAAACCAGCTCCCATCCGGTGTGTTCATAAGGGTCCACAGATCTTATATCATCAATAAAAGCATGATACAGAGCATTAAGGAAAATACGCTCGACCTGCTTGTCGGTGATACCGTTAAAAGCATTCCTGTGGGAAAATCGTTCAGGGATACTCTTCTGAATGATATAAATGTGATGGCGAGATAATCCCGCCACATTATTATGCTTACCAATCGTCAGCTGTTTCTTCTTCACCTGGGACAAACCTCTCCTTCACCATTATTGGTAGAAGTAGTAAAAGCAAAAGGTATTTATTTATACGGTCCCGGCGGAGAGAAATATATCGACCTGATTTCCGGAGTATCGGTCAGTAATACCGGTCATGGAAATCCGGAAGTTATTAATGCAGTTAAAACTCAGATTGATCACTATATGCATCTTATGGTATATGGTGAAATGATCCAGTCGCCGCAGGTAAGATATGCTTCAAGACTGGCAGAATTGCTACCCGCTAACCTCAGTGTCTGCTATTTTGTCAATTCCGGGAGCGAAGCAATTGAAGGCACAATAAAACTTGCCAGAAAATATACGGGCAGAACCGGGATAATATATTTCAGAAATGCCTATCATGGAAGTACTTTGGGTGCTTTGAGCATTCAGGGCAGTGAAAAATATAAAAATGCATTCAGACCTCTTGTCCCCGGAACTGTTTGCATTGAATACAATGATTTCAGTGCTTTGTCTGTAATAGACAGTAATACTGCATGTGTCATAGCCGAACCGATTCAGGCGGAAGCAGGTGTGCTTTGTCCATCAAACGGGTATCTTAAGGAGCTCAGAAAAAGATGTTCTGATACAGGTACACTTCTTGTTTTTGACGAGGTACAGACTGCTTTCGGAAGAACGGGAACATTGTTTGCATTTGAAAGATATGGAGTTGTCCCGGATATACTTGTTCTTGCCAAAGCCCTGGGTGGAGGAATGCCACTTGGAGCTTTCATATCCTCAGACCAAATAATGCAAGCCATCTGCAATAATCCGCAGCTCGGCCATATAACAACATTCGGTGGCCATCCTGTCTGTTGTGCTGCCGGACTGGCATCACTTGATGTAATTCTTGAAAATGATCTTGCCCGTCAGACTTCGGATAAAGCATCTCTGTTCAGGAAAGAACTGATACATCCGGCAATTGAGGAAATAAGAGGAGAAGGATTACTGCTTGCGGTGAAACTGAAAAAACCGGAATATGTACAATATTGTGTTACTCATGCTCCGGATCACGGAGTCATCCTGGATTACTTTCTGTTCTGCGATGACTCTTTCAGAATAGCTCCTCCCCTTATTATCAGCGAGGAAGAGATAATAAATGTATCTTTCAGGATCAGAACACTTATAGATGAGGCCGTAAATAATAACAATAAATTATGAAAAGATATTTTTATCTGATCATCTTCATCTTGTTTTTATCGCTTAATGATTCAGCCGGACAAACAAATAAGGATATCCGGGAAATACTCCAGGATCTTTATGACAGAATAGCCGGTACAAAGGATGACAATGAAAAACTGAGGCTGAATGATTCTCTCAGGTTGATTATAGAAAGCTATGCTGAATCTGATTCGGTATTCACACACAATTTTGAAAATCTCCGTTTTCTTGGACAGATCACAGCACCGGACCGGAAGCTTAATATTATTACCTGGAACGTTTTCATGCAAAACAGTCCCAACAGATACTATTGCCATATTATAAAAAGGGGTGAAAAGAAAAAAGCCAACACTATACGGGTACTGACAGGAATGAACCGTGAGGATCCGGTCAGACAAGACATTGTTTATACTCCTGAAAACTGGTATGGTGCTCTCTATTATGCTATACAACCATTCAGGATTGATAAAAAAGTACATTACATAATCCTCGGATTTGATTATGGTAACCTGAATGTTTCAAGAAAGATTATCGACGTACTCAATTTTTCTGCCGAAGGAAATGTGAGTTTCGGCCTCGATTGTTTTGTCAGGGATAAGGAAACAAAGCTCAGAGAGGTACTTGAATACTCACCGGAAGGAATAGTATCACTGAGAATGGAGAATAGTAAAACCATTGTCTTTGATCAGCCTGCCATGATCAAAACAGGGCATGGTGACGGCCAGGATATTTCAGCAGCAGGTATCTCTTTAAACGGATATGTATTACGCAGAGGTATCTGGAAATTCGTATCCGATCTTGATTTGAAGAATAAAAAGAAGGACTGATCTTACTATTCAGAATATGAGCAGGACAAAAACAGCACAGCTGATCTGTTTTGATGATCACCGGACAATTACTGAAGACATGCGAAAGCGCTTTTCTGATCCGGCAAAATACAAAGTGGAATCATTCCATAACCGTCAGAATTTTATATCAACCCTGAAAAAACTGGCTGACAGTAAATCATGTAAGGTGGCAGTAATAGTTGTCTCTGACGGTTCGGATCAGATTGCTGAAACAGGTAAAATGACAGATGAAATAAGTAAGATCAATCCGGATACAGGAATAATTTTAATTGTTCCTTCCGGAAAAATGGAAGAGGTAAAAAAGAGCATAAAATACAATATTGATGCATATATTACCAGGAATACAAATGCGATCCTGAGAATTCACAATGAAGTTAAGAAGCTTGTAAGTGAGTATAATATAAATATTTACAGGATGCGCAGAAATTTATCACTGTATATACTCTGTGCTTTCCTTATTATTACCGTGCTTATTCTTGTGATTGCCTTTCTAAGACTGCCAATGTATTTTTAGCAGTTTAATCCGCTTTTTCCCCTTTCTGAAATGACTAATTGTCAGTAAATCCTTATGGCACATCTTTTGACATGGTGCTGCGGCAATTAATTGTTAAATTCTAAAACTTCATACCATGCAAACAGGAAAGATAGGAGTAACCACCGATAACATTTTTCCAATAATCAAGAAATTCCTCTATTCCGATCATGAGATCTTTCTCAGAGAACTTATTTCAAATGCTGTGGATGCAACACAAAAAATAAAGGCAATGGCTTCAGCAGGTGACTATAAGGGTGAACTTGGTGACCTTACGATAAGAGTGGCTGTTGATAAGAAAAAGAAGACAATTAAAGTATCCGACAGCGGAGTGGGCATGACCCAGGAAGAACTTGACAAATATCTTAACCAGATTGCCTTTTCAAGTGCCAATGAATTCCTTGATAAATATAAGGACCAGGCTAATAACCTGATCGGCCATTTCGGATTAGGTTTCTATTCCTCATTCATGGTATCCGACAAGGTAGAGGTACTTAGCCGTTCATGGCAGGATAGTGCCAGAGCTGTAAAATGGACCTGCGACGGTAGCCCTGAATTCACAATCGAGGAAATTGAAAGAGATTCAAGAGGCACCGATGTGATACTTCATATAGATAAGGATTCAAAGGAATTCCTTGAGGATAACAAAATTGAACAGTTACTTAAGAAATATTGTAAATTCCTTCCCGTCGAAATAGCATTTGGAAAGGAACAGGAATGGAAAGATGGTAAATACGTCGATACTGATAAAGATAAGATCATTAATAACACAAAACCGGCGTGGACAATCAAACCTTCTGAACTGAAAGAGGAAGATTATCAGAAATTTTACCGTGAACTCTATCCGGCGGGAGATGAGCCATTGTTTAATATACATCTCAATGTCGACTATCCGTTTAAGCTGACCGGTATCCTTTATTTTCCGAAGATCAGGAACAATATCGAGATACAAAAGAATAAGATACAGCTTTACTGCAATCAGGTATTCGTTACCGATTCGGTGGAAGGTATTGTTCCCGAATTTCTTACACTTCTTCATGGTGTTCTGGATTCTCCCGACATACCCCTTAATGTCTCAAGAAGCTATCTGCAGAGTGATTCAAATGTCAAAAAGATATCCAGTCACATAACAAAGAAAGTTGCTGACAGGCTGAATGAGATTTTCAGGAACAACCGGTCTGAATTTGAGAAAAAATGGGATAGTCTCAAGTTATTCATTGATTACGGAATGATAACTGAGGAAAAATTCTATGAGAAAGCATCAAAATTTGCACTTTTCAGAAACACCGATGACAAGTATTTTACATATGAGGAGTATGAGAAGGTCATAAAAGAGAATCAGACCGACAAGAATAAAAGCCTGATCTATCTCTATTCAACCAATAAGACTGATCAATATGCATATATTGAAAAAGCAAAGAACAAAGGTTATGATGTACTTCATCTTGACGGACAACTGGATGTTCACCTGATAAATCATCTTGAGACCAAATTCAAGGATTCACGCTTTGTCAGAGTAGATTCGGATGTCATAGAAAAGCTTATACAGAAAGAGGAAGAAAAGAAATCGAAGCTTAACGATGAGCAAAAGGACGATCTCAGGAGCGTTTTCAATGTAAGGATGAAATCAAAGGAAATGTATAATGTGGTATTTGAGGTGCTCGATGAAAATGAAGCCCCGGTTCTGATAACACAGTCTGAGTTCATGCGCAGGATGAAGGATATGGCTCAGCTGGGAGGAGGTATGAGTTTTTATGGTGAGCTTCCCGACAGTTATAATCTGGTTGTCAATCCGAACCACTCTCTTATTGGGAAGATCCATGATGATCTGAGAAATGTTGCTGCCTCTAAGCTGGATGAAAATGGCAAAGAGAGAAAGAGAGTAAAGGAAGAAATCGACTTCATGGAGAAGGAACATGCCATGAAAAAAGCTGAGGAGATAAGTCAGCTTGAGAAAGATGATCTTGAAAAACTGAAAAAAGAACTGGAGGACCTGGAGAATTCCCGTAAGGAAGTACTTGAAGCCTTTGGCAGCAACAACAAAATTGTTAAACAACTTATCGACCTGGCTTTGCTTGCAAATAATATGCTGAAAGGAGAAGACCTCAGCACTTTTGTAAAGAGGAGCGTGGAACTGCTCTAGTATTTGTCGGGCGGTCTTGAGGTCCAGCGGTCATACAGTTAATTAAGCCGTAAGGCTGTATTTCCATTGAGCCTCTGAACCCCTGCGCCATTGCGCCGTTGTGCCCTGTTATAACATCCTTGATATCTCTGCCTTGATAAAGTCAATAGCCACCCTTGTGGGTTCTTTATCAAGATCCATCACAGCTGAGAGAAGCTGTTTGCTGAAATCCATTCCCGAAGCATTTTCGGGCAGTTTCTCAAATTCACTGTTGATAAGTTTAATGGTTCCGGAACGGGCATTTCTTACAATTTCCCATGCCTGGGGACTCATATATATCTGTTGTGACAGGTTATGTTCAAATTCGCTTCTGACAGTCGTAAGCAGTCCGGAATGAAGTTGTGATGCAGTCATTCCCGGAGAGCTGATCCTGACAAGCATCGATTCAAAAGAGATCCTTTCAAGAAAAAGTACAATTCTTTCATAGGCCTGTAGCTTTATGGGAACGATGGTCCGGCTGTTCTGAAGGATAAGCTCCTGTCTCCTCTTTTCCTGATCATTCTTAACCAGACTGCGCAAAACAATCCAGGCCGTGATTGTTACCAGTAATGCCGGTAATATGATCTTGAGGATTTCCGATATTATTTCCATGGTCAATAAGTTTGTCAATAATATACAAACATAATTTATTTTGTATTTAGATTTTACTGTATATATTTAACCCCGCCACTAAAGTTTCAAACACTTATCAATTATGGAATATTTATCCGACCGTATCAAGGCCATGGCAGAATCAGCAACTATGGCCATGGCAAAAAAAAGCCGCGAACTGAAAGCAAAAGGTCTTGACATAATAAGCCTTAGTCTTGGGGAACCCGATTTCAACACTCCTGATTATATTAAGGAAGCCGCAAAAAAGGCAATCGATGACAATTACTCCAAATATCCTCCTGTTGCAGGATATAATGATCTCAGGGAAGCTGTGTCCGTAAAGTTCAGAGAGGAGAACGGTATCACTTATTCCCCTGACCAGGTTTTTGTCTCGGCAGGAGGGAAGCATTCGCTGATAAATGTTATTTTGTCAATAGTTAATCCGGGTGATGAGGTTATAATACCTGCTCCATACTGGGTTAGCTATTATGATCAGGTACTTCTTGCCGAAGGAAAGCCGGTTGTTGTCAGAGCAGGCCTTGAAAATGATTTTAAAATCAAGTCCGGACAGCTTGAGAATGCAATAACAGAGAAAACAAGGCTAATAATCTTCAATTCACCCTCAAATCCCACCGGTATGGTTTATTCCCGTAAAGAAATGGAAGAAATTGCCAGGGTCGTTCAGAAGCACGAAGGTGTCTTTATTATGTCGGATGAGGTATATGAACATATTCTCTTTGAAGGTGAGCACGTAAGCATGGCCTCATTCGATTTTATTTACGACAGGGTAATAACCGTAAATGCTGTATCAAAAGCATATGCCATGACAGGATGGAGGATAGGTTATATAGGTGCTCCGAAATGGATCGTGAGTGCCTGTGATAAGCTTCAGGGGCAGTTTACATCAGGAGTCAGCTCAATAGCACAGCGTGCAGCTCTTGCTGCACTAACAGGAAAAGACGATTCACGAAATATGATGCGGGATGCGTTTCTGAGAAGGCGGGATCTTATATGTAACCTTCTTAAAGAAATAAAAGGAATGAAAGTCAGGATCCCTCAGGGCGCTTTCTATGTTCTTCCTGATATCAGTTATTATCTTGGGAAATCAGATGGTGAAAAGACCATCAATACATCAGACGACCTTGCTCTCTGGTTGCTTGAAAAGGCTCAGGTGGCTGTTGTGGGCGGAGATGCATTTGGAGCTCCGGATTGTATCAGAATATCTTATGCTAACTCAGATGAGCTTCTGGCAGAGGCAGTTAAAAGGATTGGTGCTGCACTTGAGATGCTTAAATAATCTCTTTGGATTTTAATATTTGTTGTACGAAATCACCTCCCCGGGTGATTTTCGTTTTTTTGGTCTTTTTTCAGCTGTTGAATAACCCAGGCTAATAAGTAATTCAACCCTTTTGGATTCGGGTATTTCAAGTATCCTGCTTACTTCATCTTCATCAAACCAGCCTATCATGCACGAACCCAGTCCTTCTGCCCTTGCCTGCAGACATATGTTTTCCGATGCTATACCTATATCGATCAGCGAATAATCTTTCTTCATAATCTTTCCGCCTATTCTTGACGATAAATCAGGCTTTTCCCTTACGACAGCAATTATTACAGGAGCCTGTACTACAAACATGTTCATTCTCAATACAGTTTCCGAGGCTGCAGATGAGATTTTTTTCAATAGCTCCGTATCGGTGACAACCACGAATTTCCAGGGCTGGGCATTACATGCAGAAGGTGCAAGCCTGCCGGCTTCAAGAACTCTTTCAAGTTTCTCCTTCTCCACAGCCTGATCACTGTAACTCCTGTCGCTCTGCCGGTCCGATATTAAACCGAGCATCTTTGTTCCTTCATTCATCCGGATTAATTTTATATCAGAATTGACTTTGTTGTCAGTTTAAATATAGCAATATTTGTTATCTTTAGTTTTTATCGATATTAGAGTTTTATATTTCTTAACTTAATTTATACAAATATGATTATTCTGGTAGTTTTTGGAATTATCCTGCTCCTTATAGTCTGGGGAGTATCCCTTTACAACCGTCTGATCCGCTTCAGGAACAGCAGGGAACAGGCATTTGCTGATGTAGATGTACAGCTTAAACAACGCCATGACATGATACCTCAGCTGGTTGAAACAGTCAGAGGTTATATGCAGCATGAGCGTGGTGTTCTTACCGAAATCACTGAAGCACGCGCCAATGCAATGAAAGCAAAAACAATAGAAGAAAAGATCTCTGCTGAACAACGATTATCAACTGCTCTCGATGGACTGAAAATAGCTGTCGAAGCATATCCGGACCTGAAGGCAAGTCAGAATTTCCTGGATCTTCAGAATGAGATTGCAGATATCGAGAATAAAATTGCTGCTGCACGCCGCTTCTTTAATTCATCAACAAAAGAACTCAATACCGCAATCGAGGTGTTCCCATCAAACCTGATAGCAACTCTTTTCAATTTCAAAAGAGAAGTTATGTTCGATCTTGGGGAACAGCGTACAACAGTTGAAGAACCTCCCAAAATCCAGTTCTGAAAGTAAATATGAATTATTTCGGATTACAAAGTCATATCAGAAAGAACAACAGGAATTCCGTCATAATTCTGATCCTGTTCCCACTTGTCTTTTTTGGACTGACATGGTTGTTTGCCTTCCTGACATC
>CAYQZL010000122.1:0-2921 GCA_964421975.1 uncultured Rikenellaceae bacterium | reverse complement strand
TACTACACTTTTTGCCACTCATCCACCTATTGAAAAAAGGATAGAGATACTGGAGAATTTCTGACAGAAGGCATGACGGCTACGGGGCTCAGGGGCGCAAGGGAACAGCTGCTCTCCATAACCTGTAAGTAATATAAAAAGTGATATAATGCCGGTGCTTGTTCCGTGGATGTCGTTTTGCCCTGACCATCCATATCATGTAAAGCTTATATCCTGTTAAACTATTTTTCCTGTTTTTTCCGGAAAAGTTTTGGCTCTTCACCCTTTATAAGTCTCTTTATATTTTTCCTGTGTGTCAGAATGAGAGCAAGGGCTACCAGGATTGAGAATATTTTAAAGAAAAGAGACGGAGTATCGAATAAAATCAGCAGGAGAACAGGGAAGCTGATCCCTGCGGAGATTGATGAAACGGAAACAATTCCGGTTATAAGAAAAATTATCAGAAAAATACCCAGACATGTCAGTGTTACCGGAGGATGTATGGCAAGGAGTATTCCAAACATTGCAGCAACACCCTTCCCACCCCTGAATCCGGCAAACAGAGGGAAAATATGTCCGATAATTGCCATGAATCCTGTGAATATCTGAAGATTAATCATTGCAGCACTCCCTTCCGGTGCCAGATGTAACAATCGTGGAAGTATTGCTGCAAGGAATCCCTTTGCCATGTCAAAGACCAGGACAGGGATTCCTGTTTTCCATCCGAGAACCCTTATTACATTTGTCGCACCTGCATTCCCGCTCCCATGTTCCCTTACATCTATTCCGTGAAACAGTCTGCCTGCCCATACTGCTGATGGAATTGATCCGAGCAGGTAGGCAATGAATCCTGCAATGATGATATTAAGAACCAGCATTGATTGAATTTTTTTTACTCATTCAGTCGTGTTTTGAGTACTGAAAACTGTTTTTCCATTTCTTCGGGAAGCCTGTCTCCGAATGTCTCAAAATGAGATGTTATGAGATCAGCTTCGGCACGCCATTCGTTAATATCCACCTTTAGAAGTTCGGGCATATTTTTCTCAATTCCGTCAAGGCCGGAAAGATCAATACTGTCCTCCTTTGGTACATAACCGATGATCGTTTCAACAGCATTATCTGATCCTTCAAGACGTTCAAAGATCCATTTCAATACTCTGATATTATCACCGTAACCGGGCCACATGAATTTGTCTTCTGAGTCCTTTCTGAACCAGTTAACATTGAATATTTTCGGAAGTTTGTTTTTGTCAGAAGAATTTTCTCCGATCTTTATCCAGTGTGCAAAATAATCACCCATATGGTAACCGCAGAAAGGGAGCATGGCAAAAGGATCACGCCGGACACCTGCTTTAAGGCCAATTGCAGCAGCAGTGACTTCGGAGCCTGCTATTGAACCCACAAAGACACCATGATTCCAGTCAAATGACTGATAAACAAGTGGCAATGTATGTGGTCTCCTTCCGCCGAAAAGAATTGCAGAAACAGGTACTCCCTTTGGATTTTCCCAGTCGCTGTCTATGACGGGGCATTGACTGGCAGGAGCTGTAAAACGTGCATTAGGATGAGCGGCCGGTTTCCCGGATGCAGGATCATATTTTTCGTCTGTCCAGGTAATGGTATTTGCCGGTATATCATATCCTATCCCTTCCCACCAGATATCTCCGTCGGGTGTAAGTGCCGTATTGGTGAATATTGTATTTTCTCTGCACGAAAGCATTGCATTGGGATTTGTTTTCATTGATGTATATGGTGCAACACCAAAAAATCCATATTCAGGATTGATTGCATACAAACGTCCGTCTTTGCCGAATTTCATCCAGGCTATATCATCTCCAACACATTCAACCTTCCATCCTGGTATAGTTGGAATAAGCATTGCCAGGTTTGTTTTGCCGCATGCACTCGGGAAAGCTGCAGCAAAGTATTTTTTTACACCATCCGGATTGGTTATACCCATTATGAGCATATGTTCTGCAAGCCATCCTTCCCTTCTGGCCATGCTGGATGCAATCCTGAGTGCAAAACATTTCTTGCCAAGAAGTGCATTGCCACCGTAGCCGCTTCCATATGACCATATCTCGTTTGTTTCGGGGAAGTGGGTAATGAATTTCTTTTCCAGGGGAGCACAGGGCCATTTCCTGTCTTTTTCGCCGGGCAGGAGTGGTGCCCCGACAGAATGAACACATGGAACAAAATCATTGTTCCCGAGAACGTCCAGAACCTCCTTACCCATACGTGTCATTATTCGCATATTCACGACAACATAAGGAGAATCGGTTATCTCAATACCTATATGTGATATTTCTGAACCCAGCGGCCCCATGCTGAAAGGTATTATATACATGGTCCTGCCTTTCATACAACCATCATAAAGAGAACGAAGCGTATTCTTCATCTCAGCCGGATCTGACCAGTTGTTTGAAGGACCGGCATCTTCCTGCTTTTCAGAACAAATGAATGTGCGGTTTTCTACACGGGCAACATCACTCGGATCACTCTGAAAATAATAGCTCCCCGGCCGTTTATTATCATTGAGCTTAAACGCATTTCCATTCTTTACCATCATATCCATCAGCATCTGATTCTCTTCATCAGATCCGTCGCACAAATGTATCTTCTCAGGCTTGCACAGATCAGCCCATTCCTGAATCCAAAGGTTTAATTTGTCATTTCTGGTCATAATGTCCTTTTTGTATTATTTGTTAATAGTAAAAACTATCGGCTCAAATATATGAATAGATTCCATATATAAAACTTTCATGTGTATATAAAATATCATTTTATCAATAAATTAATTCTGAATACACACTTTTGTTAGTAATTATCAGATATTGATTCAAGATTTACAGAAATAATACCTTTTTTCTTAATTTATTAACAAAATACAATAAAGACAATTAATTAGTATGTATCAGGATCCGGTTGTTGAAGTCTTGAAA
>CAYQZL010000121.1:7590-12669 GCA_964421975.1 uncultured Rikenellaceae bacterium | reverse complement strand
TTATCTTGGAATATTAGGAATGTTTGGACGGCCTGTCATACCTGCAGAACCTGCAGCCGGTGATTGCGGTGATTCCTTAAGGATATTGGCAATAATCCGGCTTCTCTCTTTTTCTATTTCATCTTTCATTCTGGCATCGGTTTCCTCATCGAAATAAATAATGCCGTCAACCATCGTCTTTGATGCTCTGGCATAAACTGAGAGAGGATGATCGGTCCACAAAACCAGATCAGCATCCTTTCCGGGCCTGATACTGCCCATTCTGTCTTCAAGGTGAAGTAGTCTGGCAGGATTAAGAGTCACCAGTTTCAGTGCTTCAATTTCATCCACACCGCCGTATTTTACCGTTTTGGCAGCTTCCTGGTTAAGCCTTCTTCCCATTTCGGGATCATCAGAATGCAGACAGGTAAGAACACCCTGACTCATTATCAGGGCAGCATTATAGTTGATACCTTCATATACTTCATACTTATAATCCCACCAGTCTGAAAATACCGATGCGCCGGCACCATATTCCTTTATCTGATCGGCAACCTTATATCCTTCATTGAAGTGAATCAGGGAGTTAACCTTCAGACCAAAATCTTTTGCCAGCTGCATTATCATTGTACCCTCTGACTGAACATAGGTATGACATTCTATAAAGCTTCTTTTCTCGAGCACGTCAACTATTGCATCAAGTTCCAGATCGCGGCGTGTAGGTATCTTCCCTACCCTGTCTGCCGGTTTCATGGCGTTCCAGGTCTTCCATTTATTATTATAATCAACAGCTCTCTGGTAAGCATCGCGAATAATCTGATCGACTCCCATCCTGGTATTGGGATATCTGCTTGCCATTCTTTTAACATTCTCTCCAAGAGCATGTTTAAGAAAACCAACCTGGTTCTCAATTTTAAGTTCTTCGGCTGAACGACCCCAGCGATGCTTTATCAGAATTGATTGTCCTCCTATCGGATTTGCCGATCCGTGAAGAATATGTGCGGCCGTCACCCCTCCTGCAAGCTGACGGTAAATAGTCTGGTTTTCAGGATCAACCACATCACCAACTCTGACTTCAGACGTTATAGCCTGACCACTTTCATTGGTTCCATCCATGGCAATGTGGGAGTGTTCATCAATTATCCCTGCGGTAAGATGCATTCCGGTGGCATCGATAACCTTCGCTCCACCGGCAGAAAGATTTTTACCTATCCTTGAAATCTTAGCTCCTTTAACCAGAACATCAGTATTAAGAAGCTTGCCGTCTTTCTCATTTGTCCACACAGTTGCATTCCTGAAAAGAATATCTTCCTGTTCCGGCAGTTCACTAAAACCGTATGCGGTAAAAGGATAAATGACCTTACCGATTTCAGCTTTCAATGAAGGTTTTGACGGGCCTGATCTTTCTGAAGCAGGGCCTGTATATTCTGCTTTCCATTTTATCCATCTCCCGTTATCAGGCTGGCCTTCACCTTCCATATTCTTCCCGGCAACATAACCTGACAGCCTGTACTTGATCTTTGCCCTGTCGAAAGTAATCAGGACCATATCCTTCTCTCTTGTAAATGAAGCGCCTCTGATTTCAGTTGAATCATGTAACAGTCTGACAGATGGCTTTTCAAATGTTCCTGAAATTGTGAGCTTATATTTTACTGTATCCACAATAAGTGAATAAACACCGCGGACATCAGTAACCCTCAGATCGACAAGCCTGTAAGGAGTTCCCTGTACCCAGTTCTCATATATGATACAGTCATCTGCAAATATATTTCCCGATGTTACGAGCAGATTTGCTATCATTCCGGCTTTTACAGAACCTACAAGGTCTGAAGCGCCGATCATACCTGCTGGTGTGTAAGTAAGAGCTTTCAATGCTTCATTTTCGGACAGACCGTTTTTAACAGCTTTTCTTACATTAGGCAGAAAATCTGTCTTTCTCCTGATGTCAGATGATGTTATTGCAAAAGTTATTCCTGCTTTTGAAACGAATGAGAGGTTATAGGGTGCCATTTCATAATGCTTAAGTGTTGACAAGGGCACTGTCAGAGCCTCATACGGATCCTTAACATCGGGAGCTTCGGGATAATTAACGGGGATTATCATAGGATTGCCGGACTTTTTTATTTCCTCAGCGTTCTGGTATTCATCCCCGGAACCTTTAATTATATAATTGATACCGAATTCTTTCCCTATCCTGTCCGCCCTCATTACTTCAGTTTTTTTTGTAACCTCAAAGATCTGTGGTAATGATAACCCTGTATTATAAGCTTCCAGTCCATCATCATGAAGATAACCGGATGGCAGTTGTTTATACCACTGTGCATCATAATTAAGCTGACGCAGAAGTGCAATAATACCAAACTGAGCCATCGGGTAAATATCAGCTGACCGTCCGCGGGTAAAAGAATAATTGGCTGATGCTTTATTTTTCAGCATCAGTTTATTTGCTTTCCCGTCGCCCGTAGTTACAAGTGCCGATGTTCCCCTGGCGATACCGTCAGCTTTAAAGGTTACAACGGCGCCAAAACCCATTTGCCGGAATTCACCGGCAGTACGGGTATCAGGGATAAATTCTTCTGAAACATTGTAAGAAGAATTGATTCCGTCATTCCAGTAATCGGCAATCCTTGGCTCAGGAGTTGCGGCAGCTGACTGCCTGCCACCCAGCTGCTGAATCATCAGTGCGGCGTAAGGATTGGCATCACTCCCCGAAGTTTGAGTCTTGATCCCGTAATTGCCGGCATAAACATCTATAAATGAAGGATAGACAGTTTTCCCGGTGAGATCATAAACTATGGCTCCGGGAGGAAATGCCAGTCCTTTGCCAACCGATTTGATCCGGCTATCAACAATAAGAATATCCGTATTTTCCAGAGTTGTCTGGTAATCGGTAATAACACGGGCATTCTTCAGCCCGTAAATCTCAATCCTTTTATCGCTTACACCAACAACAGGAGCATTGTCCTGTTGGGCAAAGGCGTAAAAAGGAAGAAAAAGTAAAAGGAAGACGATGTTTTTTCGCATAGATTGATTTGGTAGTTTGGATTATTGTTACAGAGTTTCAGAGTTTCAAAGTTTCAGGGTTTCAGAGTTTCAGAGTTTCAGAGTTTCAATGTTTCAGAGTTTCAATGTTTCAGAGTTTCAGTGTTTCAGTGTTTCAGTGTTTCAATGTTTCAGTGTTTTCCACCTTCGCTGCCACCTTCGCTACCTCCTTCGCTGCCACCTTCGCTGCCACCTTCGCTGAAGCTACGGTGGCCAAAGAAAGCTTCGGTGGCCAAAGAAAGCTTCGGAGGCCAAAGAAAGCTACGGTGGTCAAAGAAAGCTACGGTGGGCGTAGCAGGTTTCAGAGTTTCAGGGTTCGTTACCGGAAGCCGCAAACCGCAAGCCGGATGCCGCACGCCGCAAGCCTGACGCCGGACGCCGCAAGCCGGTTGCCGCACGCCGCTTATCGGGATCTCATAGTTTAAAAAGCATTGGTGCAAATTCCGATAAATATATTCTCCAGTTAGCCCAGGTATGACCGCCTGTACTTTCGCGGTAAATATATTTAAAATTTAATTTATCCATAGTTTCACGAAGAGTAACTACACCCTTATAAACAAAATCATCCTTGCCGCAGCCGATCCAGTAGAGTTTATAACCACTATCTTTGAGAGCCAGCAGTTTGGCATTCCTTTCCGCTTCAACCTTTGAAGCATCCTGATTTTGCGGACCCATATTCATTATTCCCATGCTGAATACCCCGATATAACCGAACACTCCGGGATTATTATTGGTGATCGTCTGTGTATGTGCGCCTCCCATTGACAGTCCTGCAATTGCCCGGCTATTCATACCGGTAAGGGTTCTGAAATTCTTTTCAATAAACGGGATCACATCCTTCACCAGATGTTCTTCGAACTTTCCGGCATATCTCTGGTATGCAGCCATTCCCTGTCCTCCCTGGGGAGTTGCCGGAGGTACTTCATTCTGAGCCCCTGCCTGATTGGCATTGCCGTTTGTCATGACCACTATCATCGGTAAGGCTTTCCCCTGGGCGATCAGGTTATCCATGATCTGGGCAGTCCGCCCCATGTTGGTCCATGCATCCTCATCTCCCCCCGCACCATGCAGAAGATAAAAGACAGGGTATTTCTGAGTCCCTTCCTCATATCCTGCAGGAGTATATACATACAAGCGCCTGTCAAAACCTATTACTCCTGAATTATACCATATTTTGGTTACAGTTCCGTGAGGCACGTCATTCTTATGGAAATATAGATCCGATTCCGGTCCGGGGATTATAAAAAAGCTCTGATAGCGGGCTCCATCCCTTCTTACCTGGACATTATTCGGATCGATCGTATTAATCCCGTCAACGGAAAAAGTGTATCCGTACAGTTCAGGTTTCAGGGGACCAACTGTAAGAGAAAAAAGCCCGGTGTCATTCTTTACCAGTGTTTCGATGGCATTATTCCCGGATTGCCATTCCCCTGATACTGTAACTTTCTGTGCATCTTTTGAATATATCCTGAAAGTCACCCTGTTATCAGGCAATATCTCAGGAGATATTATCCTTGCAGGCATCCTGAATGCCGGTCTGGCAGATGGTACTGCCGGCCTTGCCGGATCCTGTCCGAAACCGTAAACTGAAAAAATTAAAATTGTAACAAAGGTTACAAGGGCTGATTTTAATCTGAATTTCATTTTGCTTTATTTTAAGTGTTCCTTTTGAAATTAATTATATATAAAATTACCTGGTTATCTGATTCAAAAGGGGGATGGCCGCATCCTGATCTTCCCCCTTTGAAGGGGGTTAGGGGGATGATATTGCGATTTCATACACCCCCCTGCCCCCCTCCAGGGGGGACGGCCGCTTCCAGAACTTCCCCCTTTGACGGGGGTCAGGGGGATGTTTTTCAACTTCTTACACCCCCCTACCCCCCTCCAGGGGGGACGGCCGCGTCCAGAACTTCCCTCTTTGAAGGGGGCCAGGGGGATGTTATTACGATTTCTTACACCCCCCTGCCCCCCTCCAGGGGGGATGGCCGCGTCCCGAACTTCCCCCTTTGAAGGGGGTCAGGGGGATGTTATTGCGATTTCTTACACCCCCCTGCCCCC
>CAYQZL010000121.1:2362-7490 GCA_964421975.1 uncultured Rikenellaceae bacterium | reverse complement strand
CCTTTGAAGGGGGTCAGGGGGATGTTATTGCGATTTCTTACACCCCCCTGCCCCCCTCCAGGGGGGACGACCGCGTCCCGAACTTCCCCCTTATATTACCGGTAAAGCCTTCCGTGCTTCTCTGTCCGGATCATTCTTCAATTCTGAAATATCATCAAGTACCATGACTTCTCCATTCTCTGAGGAATATTTCGACCATGCAGGCAGGCTTCCACCGTTGGGATCGCCGGTCCGCATAAATTGAAGTAATGCATCTGACATTTTTTCTGACAGCTTTCTTGGTCTCGCGCCGCCCCCTGTATGTGTGAGCATAAGATCGGTATTATAAAACCAGAAGCAGATATCTACACAATGAGCGGCTCTGGCCCGGTTGTCGAATAATGGCGGCTGCCAGCAGAACCACGCCACATACACCGGGGCAGGTTGTTTCGACTTTGCATCTGCCAGAGAGACAACACCCTGTCGGCTGCTGCTGACCATTGACCATATCTCAACTGGCTTTTTATCAGGAAATACTTTAGCGTAAGCATTTACAACTTCTGCTGCTTTATCTCCGAATCCGCCGGTGAAACCTGATCTTGTCTTTACATTCTCAATTACCTTGTCAAGTGTGATATTCTCAAGTTCCGGACTGGTCCTGCTCGGAGATGATTCATTCATGGTAGAACATATAATCATAGGTATATCTGTGGCAACGGGAGTGGCTTCAGGAAAATAAGGATGCTGGGGCAGAAATACTCCATCCACTACCGGATTAAATCCTCTTCTCATTCCTGATGGTGCAGGACCAGATTCCTGAGCAAGCTTTGAAGCAGCACGGTTAGCTATCAAAATATAATCCAGCCAGGGTATTTCCTGAAGCTTACCGATCTGGCCTGCAGCAAGCCCTGCTTCTTTAAGTACATATGCTCCCAGTTTTTCTGAATATTCCTTCTCTCCCGATCTGGTCCCGGCACCGCTAAGCACCACAGCTTTATGGATAAGTCCTTTTGCTGAAGGCATGGCAGTCAGCGTTGTGACCTTAGCTCCTCCTCCGGACTGGCCGATTATGGTAACATTCCCCGGATCTCCTCCGAAATTCGCAATATTATCTCTTATCCATTCAAGGGAAGCTACAAGATCAAGCATTCCCACATTGCCGGAAGCTGCAAATTTCTCTCCACCCACACCGGCAAGGTTAGTGAATCCTAGCGGACCAAGCCGGTGATTCACAGATACAAAAACTATATCACCTTTTCTTGCAAAATTCTCACCGTGATAACCATCCTGCTCGATAGCGTTCCCGTTAGTAAAACCGCCTCCGTGGAGCCAGACAATGACCGGCCTCTTTTTGCCGTCATTTATTGCCGGAGTCAATACATTCAGACGAAGACAGTCTTCGCTTACATCATCATAATTCCAGTGATCGATGAACGATGAATACACATTGGTATATCTTTTCTCCATTATCTGAGGAGCAGAATTGCCCCACCATACAGCGGGAAAGACATCTGTCCAGGGTTTGGGTTTTTGTGGTGGCATGAACCTGTTCGGGCCCGAGGTATCTGCCCCGTAAGGAATCCCAAGGAAATAATAGATCCCTCTCAGCTGGTAACCTCTTACTTTTCCGTACTGAGTATCAGCGAGGGCGATGCTCTCACCGATGAAGAGTACCGGATCATCACTTTCTTCAGGTGTAGTTCCGGGTGAAGCACAGCCTGCTGCAGATATTGCAGCTGTTCCGAGGGCAAGGCCGGTGGCGCCTGTACCCATTGTTTTAAGGAAATTTCGTCTGTCGGAATTCATGGGATAAATATTGATTAATTGGTCAGATTCAAAATTCAAAATTTCAGGTTTCAGGCTTTGCCAGCCGAAGCTTCAGCGAAGGCTGGTTTCAGGCTTTGCCAGCCGAAGCTTCAGCGAAGGCTGGTTTCAGGTTTCAGGTTCCATTTATTCAACTTGGTCAACCCCAAGATCAGTCTTTGTTACCGTCATTGCGAGTCCCGCCTCAGGCGGGACGAAGCAATCTTTTCCGGTAACTACTTCCACTTCGGACATTGGATTCCGGTCAGTACCTTTTATTTCAATACATTGTTTTGTTCCGCGTTCTCTATCTCAATCTTTGCATCCTCCGGAAGCAGGAAGCCTTCATTTACAAGTTCTTCTGCTGCTTTCCTGACTGCTTTCAGATATCTCTCACGATCCCTGTATCTCTCTTCAACAGATAACCTCGGATCACCGGTAGTCTTCCGCTCTTCTTTTGTATTCTTAAAAGGGATAAACATACCGTTAAGTGATGACAGATCGCCTTTGCCGAAACCTTCCCTCCTCAATGACCAGCCGGTATAGGTTCCGACAGGTACCCTGATATTTATACTCCTTATTCCTGCAATTTCATTCCCATCTCTATCAACGGCCGGGACGAGTGCTTTATAAACTTTTTCAGATGCAGCAACGGGAGGTTCTTTGCTTAATATTCCCGATACATTCCGGTTATCATAACCGGGTCCGTAATCAAGCAGAGGCAGTTCATTAACCTTCCGGTTATATGGAACATCCGGAATATCCGGCCAGCCAATACTTTCCCTGGCGGGAGAAACCAATGTGCCTGAATCTATTGTCGGATAAGCACTTGCAGGTGGTTCTTTTCCTTCAAGTATCCATTTTTCAAGAGCTACCAGCAATGCACGATGATAAGGGGCAAATGAGTTGGGATTGGTCCTGAATCCGCTGATCTGATCGGCGGCATCCGCCGGGGAGTGCTGTGTTCCGGAAAACAGAAAAATTCTGACATTATCCGGTATCGTCAAATCTTTTATACCATATGAATCTGTTGTAGTCAGCGAAGCCCTTAATTGCCAGTATTCTGATGAACTGAGTGTCTGCATGATCTTCGGACAGGTACCCGTTTCAATGCATTTTTCAAGAATACCTCCACTTATGCCTGAAATTTCATCAGTTTCGCTTCCCCATGAAAAGGGAGGATCATTACCCGGAAAAAGATGATCTTCATGCTGCAGACCTCCTCCTCCCGGCCTTCCGAACCGGATATTCAGAGCAATCCGACGCGTACCCACATGAGCATTTACACCATCAAATACCTGTTTTCCATTTTCATCTTTATTGAAACCAAAAAACAGGAAAGTCCGGGCAAAATTACTGCATTGCGATACTCCCTGCATAATCGTTGCCTTTACAGGATTAACAGTCATTTCTCCGGTCATTACAGGATTCGGAAATCCTGATTTATCTTTTACTTCATTCCTCATGAATGATGTAAAATCGCGGATAGCAGCAAAACCAAGTCCAAGTATCAGAGGATTCTTAGCTTCATAGATCAGCTCATAAATGAAACCCGGCTGAAATTCATCTTTGAGTGATATCTTTTTCTCATCAGGTACACCGGGAAAGCGTCTAATGCTGCAGTCCGAAAAAGCCCAGTCGCTGTTTGGTATGGGAATACGGTCATCTGATTCATGAACCCTTTTTGTTAAAGAAAATCCCTTATTATCAAGATTAACAGTTTCATAGCTATGATGCGAGGCACCTGTAAAAAATCCGTTCCCGAGATTTAATGTTTTGGCAGGGGTGTTTACCTGGTATTCAGTACGGTGGATACCCGATACTTCTTCACCATTAATACCTGCATAAGGAACCCTCATCAGAAGGCGGTTATTGCCTTTGAGAACATCACCCTGCCATGCACACCAGGCATAGATATATCCGCGGCTCAGCAAAACCGAATCTGCAGGGAAAGCATTGCCACGGTTTGGAAGACTCAGGAATAACAGGCCATTGCTTTTACTCATATCGGAAGGGCGGACAATTATGTAATCGGAAATATATTCTATATACCCGGCTTTATTTTTTGGAGCAAGATCTATATCCTGAATTACACTGTTCAAAGGATCTGCCGGATCCACTTCACCATAGATCTGGCCGGTTATCTTAATATAAGAACCTGCATTTCCAAAAGTCTTACCGCCCATATAAGGTTCTGTCTTCATGACATAGAACCTTACAACACCAGCCTTTAAGGAACTGCAAAACAGGGCCAGGATCAGAAAGATCAGGAGATTATGACATTTAACGCAGATTATTTTTTTCACTAACCACAAAGGCACTAAGGATTACACAAAGGAGAAACAAAGGAGAAACAAAGGAGAAACATAATTTGAAATATATAAATTAAGACAATCTCAGGATCATTTTATTCCCGTCACTCCCGAAGATTTTATAGCTGAAAGAGCATCTGCAGGTAGCTTCCAATCATTATCAAAATATCCTTCTGAAATAATATTATCAGGAGTCTCCTTAAAGAGAATAAAATCCTTATAATTCTTAAGCATCTCAATCGCTGATCCCATAAAAGCCATTCCCCCCTGTCTGGCTTTGCTTTTTGGAGTTGTCCACCAGGGCAGTCCTGAATTGATGAGAACATAATGATCATTAATGGGATAGATATAAACGAGTCCGTGATCCCTGACATCATCATTAAGATGAAGAGGAAGCTTATCACCAAGCCTGTCGATGATCAGATTAGTTTCCCTTGTACCGAAAAGAATGATATTACAGTTATCAAAATCGCTTTCACGTAACTCCTTATCTGACAACACTCTCGGGAATACCATTATTCTTCCTCCCATTCCCGACCAGTCGGCTGCAGATGCCGCCTGAGCCCGTCTGGCAGCAAGTTCTTCCCTTGAAGGATTTCCCCCGGTACCATAAACATAAATATGATTACTGCTTGTTGCGGCATTAATCGGGCCTTCCGCTCCGGGTTGTTTTGAAGTAAGCCGGGGAGCAAATTTGCGGTTGACCCAGGCGCCATTGTTCTTCATAAATGACACGCCATCCCCGGTACTGATATTAAATGATTTACCGTCAATCTTCACCGTGAGTTTCTTTACCGGGTTGAACTGAGAATGTCCGGCAAGGTTAAATGTTACTGCATCAAGATTAACTGTAGTGACCTCAACACTATTCACCCCGGTGAATTTTGCATCAATAGTTGTAAGTGTTCCGGGAGTGAAATTATCCAGCTTAACCCAGTATGCTTTGTTGTATTTGAACCACCGGGTTGCAAATTTAACCTGATCCGGGAACTGATCTCTTTTGAACTGTGAAAACCATTCGAATATAAAACCAT
>CAYQZL010000121.1:0-2352 GCA_964421975.1 uncultured Rikenellaceae bacterium | reverse complement strand
CTCTTCCGATCTTCCTATTCCAGGATATTCAATATAATTAAATCGTGAGGTAAAGGTTTCAAACTTTGCTTTCCATTCCTGAGCAGTTTTATACAGGAAATCCTTATCGCCTATAAAAAGATGTACCGGCAGGTTGGATGCATTACAGGCAAGTTCACCTGATTCATCCGGAGGTGCAGGACAGCACGGAGCTATAGCAGCCCATATATCTGGCCGTGTCAGTCCCAGCCAGATGGTTCCGCCTCCTCCCATTGAAAGACCTGTGAGGTAAATACGGTCTTCATCGATGGAAAAACGGCTTTTAATATCGTCGAGCATCTCATAGACATCCTGTTCGGGGATCCCCTGGTATCCTGCCGTTCCTCTTGCATAGGGTGCGGCAACGATATAGGCCACATCTTTCAGTTTGGGAAAATATCTTGAAGCCTCAAGGTCATTTTCCCTCATTGCATTTCCAGGTCCGGATGGATCTGTTGCCTGGACATTTCCCTGTCCGAATGCCCTGCGCAACCCAAGGCGATGATTTGACCATGCTCCGTGAAGAAATACCACCAGCGGATATTTCTTTTGTTCATCAAAATTCTGCGGTATATAGATAGCATAAGGCTGATCGGTCTCATCGATTTTTGAGAAGAATGAAAGGTCCTGTGGGCCGGGTTTCAGACGCTGGGCGGTAATTACATCATTTCCGGATATAAAAAGCAGAATGGTTGTAATAACAAGAATGACAATGGTTTTAATATTTTTCATTTCGATCTTTATTTCAATATTCCTTCCTTTAAAAATACATTAATTTGGTTAATGTTTTTTAAAATAAATTTCATTTAGCATTTAAACAATTGGAAGAACCTGCCCGGCTCAGGCGCATAGCCGTCAGCCTGAGTAATAACTCTGCTTCAGCTGAATCCGTTTTCAACCACCCCGGCCGGGAAAGAAGAATTGTAAACATTCCAGGGTCAGCAATCCCGGCCACCCCTCCTTGAAAAAAGGAGGGGAAACTTTTGTCTACAAAACTTCGTTAAGTTGACGTCTATGCGCTTAAACGGGTGAAATCCAATATTCCCAAAAATTCTTAGGTTGCCGACTATGCCCTTTGGGGAGAAAGATTATAAAACAACCTTGTTCCTAAGAGTTTTTGTAATAACATCCATAATTTCTGAACGGTCATCATCTGTCAGATTTGATCCGGAAGGAAGACACAGGCCGTTTTTGAAAAGCTCTTCAGAAGTGCCATTTACATATGCCGGACAGGATGAAAAAACAGGCTGAAGGTGCATTGGTTTCCATAATGGACGTGATTCAATATTTTCATTTTCAAGTGCAGCCTGAAGATCCTCCCTTGTTACTCCTGTTTTTGACGGATCTAACAGGATGGTAGTCAACCAGTAATTTGAGAAATATGATTTACCGGGTTCCTCCAGGAAACTTATTCCTTTATATTTCAGGAGATGTTCTTTATAAAATGAAAAATTCTTTCTTCTGGCTTTTACTCTCTCATCAATAACCTCCATCTGTCCCAAACCGATACCTGCCAGGACATTGCTCATCCGGTAGTTGTATCCGATGTGACTATGCTGATAATGAGGAGCTTTATCTCTTGCCTGTGTTGCAAGAAATCTGGCTCTGTCAGTTATTTCTTTTTCATTTGAGATAAGGGCACCACCTCCGGATGTGGTTATTATCTTGTTACCGTTAAAAGACAATATACCGGCCCTACCGAAAATCCCGACCTGAGTTCCCCTGAATTTACTCCCCAGCGCTTCGGCGGCATCTTCGATGACAGGTATTTCGTATTTACTGGCTATTTCCATTATCCTTTCAATATTGGCCGGCATGCCATATAAATGAACAACAATAATTGCTTTCACCTTCCGGTCTGAATTCCCGGATTTGCGGTCAATGATGGCTTTTTCCAGCAGATCAGGATCCATGTTCCATGTTTGTGGCTCACTGTCAATCAGAACCGGAATTGCACCTGTATAAACAATTGGATTTACTGTTGCTGAAAAGGTAAAGGATGAAGCGATCACTTCATCACCCGGTTTTATCCCCAGGATTATCAGAGCGAGATGAATAGCTGCCGTGCCGGAGCTGAGAGCAGCAGCATGTTTTATTCCGCAATAATCTGCAAGTGAATGTTCAAAAGCATCAACATTGGGACCCAGTGGTGCGACCCAGTTCGTATTAAAAGCATTGTTGACATATTTTAGTTCGGTACCTCCCATATGCGGGGAGGAAAGGTATATTCTCTTTTTATTCATTGATTTAAATTAACCGCTGAAGAATTATAAGAAACCAATATGCAATTTTACTAAAGAATTAACACATTTTACGGTAAAGATTTGAACTGGT
>CAYQZL010000120.1:0-13199 GCA_964421975.1 uncultured Rikenellaceae bacterium | reverse complement strand
CATACATGGCTTCGTACACGCAGGGTCATTGCGAGGAGCGAAGCGACGAAGCAATGACAGTAGCTACAAAGTGACTTTGTTACGATTGCATACATGGCTTCGTACACGCAGGGTCATTGCGAGGAGCGAAGCGACGAAGCAATCTGTGTCAAAATTCCCAGAGTCCCGCCGAAGTAACCTATCTGACCACAAACCTCACCATACTCCGTGATCTTTGTTCCAACAGTATCTCCCTCCCCTCTGTTATACTGTTGATTGCTTCCGGTGTATAATGCCTCACTGATAACAATTCAAGGTTCTCGTTATATACCGCCGAATATTCCACTTTCAGATCTTCCAGCAGATTGTCGATCTTTGATCTTTCGTTATCAATACAAACATTTATACTTACCGCACTTGCATCGACTATATTTACTTTTATTCCATGATGCAGGAATGACTGAAAGATCCTGCTAAGGTTATCTCCCATAACGAAAGAAAAATCCTTTGGGAGAAGAGAAAGCAGAACCTGATTCTCTTTCCGGACAAATACCGGAATTATTTTTTTAAGCTCTGGTTCTTCTGTAATAAGAGTTCCCGGTTCCTCCGGATCAATGAAAGATTTTACATAAAGAGGAATATTTCTGTTGTGAAGCGGTTTGATCGTTTTAGGGTGAATGACTTTCGCACCTGAGAATGTCATTTCTACAGCTTCCCTGTAAGATACCTGCTCAAGTTTCTGACCATCAGACAACCATTTGGGATCAGCATTGAGAAGTCCGGGAACATCTTTCCAGAAAGTGACACTTTCGGCATCAAGTATAGTCGCCAGAATAGCAGCAGTATAATCGGAACCCTCGCGACCCAGGGTTGTAGTCTGCCCTGAAATGGTAGCACCGATAAAGCCCTGTGTCAGATAATAAGGATATTCAGATAAATCAAATGCCGGTCTGATCCGCAAATAACTCTCACCCCATAAAATATTTGCATCCCTGTATCTGTCGTCTGTTACCAGTTTATTTCTGATATCTATCCACTTTACATTCAGCCCTTTTCTGTTAAGATATTCAGAAATGATAAGAGTGGACCATATCTCGCCATAGGAAACAATCTGGTCATATTCATAGTCATAAACCGATTTCATATCCCGTGATAAATATTCTTTCAGGGTTGCAAAGGAGTTTTCAATAAGATTCCGGACCGGGTCATTCATTTCAAAAAGCTCTTCTGCCATTGAAATATGATAGCTGTAAATGTTTTCCAGATGATCTTTCCAGCTTTTATCCCCCTTAATCCATGTATTGAGAACTTTCTCAAGTGCATTTGTCGTTTTGCCAAATGCCGATACCACTATGACAAGATCGCCCTTTTCAGCAGAAACAATTCTGCTGAGATTTCTTATCCCTGAAGGATCCTTTACGGATGCTCCTCCAAATTTATAAACCTTCATAAATCTGAATTTCTTTCAAAAATATGATTATTCATACATTCCCCGTTACTGACCTCACCTAAATTTCTCTTCCACCCTTACTGACCCTGCCCACAAAATCCCCCAGGTATTAAGACCTCATCCCTGAATCTCCCTGCCTGAGGAAAGGGGGACTTTCAGAACCTTTATGCCGGCGGGATTCCGGGATAAGTTATTCATATCGCAATGCTTCGATCCCGGGTCCTTTTGTTCCCGGGATTTCGTCACTCATATCTGAGTGCCTCAACAGGATTTCTTGTTGCAGCTTTCCAGCTTTGCCAGCTGACAGTGAGCAATGCAATACCAATTGCCAGAATCCCTGCCACTGCAAATATCCACCAGTCCAGACAAGTCCGGTAAGAGTAATTCTGCAACCATTTATACATGAAGTAATATCCAGGGGGTACGGCAACTATAAAGGCAATGGCTATCCATTTAATAAAGTCTCTATTCAGCAATACAAGCAAATCGTAAATACGTGCTCCATTTACCTTCCGGATACCAATTTCTTTCACTCTTTGCTGTGCCACAAGTAATGAAAGTCCCAGGAGACCAATACAACAAATAAACAGAGATATGAAAGTGAATATGGCCAAAAGTCCGGCCTGGAGAAGCTCTGTTTTGTAGACTTCGCGGTACATGGAATCAACGTGATCGTAGACAAAGGGATGAGCAGGGAACAATTGTTCCCAGACGGTTTTGATATCTTCAATTGCAGCATCGCGCATACCTGGTTTATAGGTTACGACAAAATTGATAAGCCATAAACTGTCGCGTTTGAACAAAACCAGAGGACCAACCTTCTTTTTTATACCCGACAGGTGAAAATCGTTCACAACGCCAATTATTCTGCCACGTGGAATATCTATTCCGGGTGATGTGAAATTCAGCCTGAAACTTTTTCCGATAATATCGCCGGGATTATTATAATTCAGATAAAATAATGCTGCTTTGTTGATAATATATTCGCCAGAACCATCAGGATCCGTGTTCTTTTCAGAGAAATTTTCACCGGCCAGAAATTCAAGCTTAAAAAGTCCGGCAAAAGAATAATCACAGGGGAATACTCCAATCCGGTCATACTGCTTTGCATCGGCAGAGGTATATCCTTCAAGTTCGAAAGGGAACATATCGTTGGCTTCACCGCCCGGGGGTTCCATCATAGCCGTCACCGACTCAACTGAGTTGTGTTTTAGCAATTCGTCTTTAAACAATCCGAACTTCTGCTGTACATTTGTATGTACCGATTCAAAACAGATTATATTTTCATTTTGTGCTCCGAGAGACTGGTTAAGTGCATATCTGGTCTGCCTTGAAATTACAATCACGGCAATAATGAGTACTATCGCAAAGGCAAACTGAACGATAATTATACCCCGGTTTAAAACCACACCCTGACGGATATTTTTTCCGGTAACCCGTTCTTCATTATGCATTGTTAATACGGGTTGAATCCCTGCCAGAAGAGCAAGTAAAATGAAACCCAGTGTAATTGTTATCTTCAACCATGCATTTCCCTGTAACAAATTAATGTTGTGATTATTGTAAATAAGAGTATTAGCCGGGCCGACAATCATATAAGCCAGAAGAATGGCTATAGCTGTAATCAACAGGCTTTCAACCAGAAAATAGTTCAGGTTCATTAGTTTCGAACAGCCGAGCACGCGGCTGACAGTAAGAAATTTACGGTTAAAAAACGCCATACTAAGATTAAGACTGGCAACATTGCTCATTGAAATAAGCAGTAAAATCAATGCAGCTATTGTCAGAACGATAATGTTGGTGACATTACTGTTGAGTTCAATTTCGCGTAATTTATCGGAATGCAAATGAATATCTGTAAGCTTTTCCAAGTATGCTTTTGTCTCAATTTTCTCTTCAGGCTGGTTATCAGAACCTGCCAGAAATCCGGGGTAACCTTTTATGATTTTTTGGGGATCGGCATTTTCGGTAAGCAACAGATAAACAAAAGCCCACCAGTTGACCGAACCTTTGGCAGGAGTGGTTACCAGGTCGGGGTGAAAATGACTGTTTTGCGGAAAATCTTTCATCACCCCTTTGATGGTGAAGTCGGTTTTATCCCCGTAATACTGTCCGGCAGGTATTGAAATTATTTCACCTGTCGGATTGTCCGATCCGAAAACCCTTTGTGCAAACGATTGTGAAACTACCATTGACCCGGGGGAATTGAGGATTGTATTTCTGTCGCCTGTCAGTAATCCGATATCAAAAATCCTGAAAAAAGTACTGTCACACTGAAATGCTTCGTTAATCGTATAATATTTTTCTTTGTAAAACATCATTCCGCCGCGGATGGGTGCCAGCCTTACAAAGCTTTCAATTTCCGGAAAATATGCAGCAAGGTCGTCAATGTGTTCAGAATTGTATACGCGGGCAAAATGGCTGTTTGCGAGAAACCCGGGATCGGTGATTGTAAGCCGGTAAATGCGGCTTGCCTTTGTATTAAAAGCATCGTAAGTCAGCTCATTTTTCAGAAACAGGGCAATCAGAAGAATACTGCTTAATCCCAAAGCAAGTCCCGCTACTTTGATGAGATTCAGGAAGAGCCTTTTCCGTATATTCCGTAATACAAATCTGAGCAACATATAACGGTTCTCCTTAGATCATCAGAGGCTGGTTTGTTTGTTCCATTAATCTGTTCTTCATTCTCCGGTTGTTTAATAAATAACAAAATCCTGGTATTTCAATTCCGGGAGCCTGCTGTATTTATACTGTAAATTTGGAAAAAATTCAGGAGAATTTATTCGTATCTCAGACTTTCCACCGGATTTCTCGTTGCCGCTTTCAGACTCTGCCAGCTGACAGTAAAAATGGCTATGGCAAACACGATTATTCCGGAAAGAGCAAATATCCACCATTTCATTTCTGTTTTGTAGGCATAGGTCTCAAGCCATTTACCCATTGCATACCATGCCGCCGGAACAGCTATTGCAAAAGCAATCACTGTCCATTTCAGGATATCTTTATTAATAATTACAAGTATATCAAAGACATTTGCTCCATTTATTTTTCTTATCCCTATTTCCTTTATCCGTGAGCGGGATTTCTGATATGATACAGCAAAAAGCCCTATCATGGACAGGAACAGACTTATCAGTGAACATGACACAATAAGATCCTTAAAGTCTGAATTCTTTCTGTGATACCATTCAAAACGGTCACCCACGGATTCGATATTCAGGGGATAATCCGGGATCAGTTTTTGCCAGGTGTCAGAAATGGTATTCCGGGCTGCCTGTGTCTGATTCTCTGATGCTTTTACCAGAAGATGCCCCCCTTTATTATCGAATGATATGAATGCCGGTTCAATTTCCGATTTCAATCCCGAATAGTGAAAATCTTCAACAATACCCTCAATGATCATCTTTTCCATTCCGGGAATTCCTTTCCCGATAAGATCCCGATCATAAAATAAGCTGGCAAATGATTGATTGACAAGGCACTTATTAAGGTTCGAGGACAGGGTCTGATCAAAGCCTTTCCCTTCAATAATTTTTATTCCCAGAACGTTAAAATAGTTCTCGTCGCCATTGAAGCCGGCAGGATGATATTCTTTTTCCACACCTTCCTGTTCATATTTCAGACCGACCAGGAAATGTTCCAGAAGGGGCGATGCCCCGACAATTGAAACATTTTTAACGGAGCTGCTTTTTAATAACACTTCCCTGAATACACCGGTTTTATCCTTATACTGCGGAGGTATTTTTATTTCAATTACATCCTTATCCAGACCAATCGGTTTGGCGGAAATGAAGTTAATCTGTCTGATAATAATTACAGAGCAGATAATAAGTGTAACTGAACCGGCCAGTTGGAAAATATTAAAAGCAGGTACCTGGATACTTCTGACATTCTGATCCCGGTCAGTTCTTAAAAAATTTAAATCAAGGCTGGAGCGGACAAGGTAAATTGTATATAATAATGTAATAAGTAATATCAGTAAAAACAATCCAGAGAGGATTACGATTTGTTCCGACCGGAAAATAAAAGCTAAGCTTATAGTGCTTCCGGTCAGGCTGTTAAAAAATGGTAAAGCATCCATTATTAATAACAGGCCTATGGCGAAAGAAACAGTAAGAATAATTGAGTTCTCCAGCATAAACCGCTTTGTGAGACCTGAAAGTGAACTTCCGTTTATCCTTCGGAGATAATACTCCCTGGTTTTTCTACGGAATTTATTTGCAAGTATTCCAAGGTAATTAAAGATGGCTATTCCGATAATTATAAGTCCGATAACCATTGCGATCCACAGATCTCTTTTATCGCGGCTGTTCTCTATTGTCATTGCCCGTGTTGTGTCGAAATACGCCTTCCTGAGTGGTTCAAGATAATATGGACCGGGCGTTCCGGTGTGTATGACCGGTATTGATTCCTTTTCTGACAGTAAGATTTTCTCCAGTTCTCCCGGATCTGCATTTTCAGCTAATTTTAAATAACAGCGGCTGTCAATATCCCCGATCATTCGAACCATATCAAAATTTATCTGGGTATTATCGACCGGTTTTTGAAAAATACCTGTTACCATCATCTCTTCTGAATTATTCCGGTAATACAGAGTAATTACCTTTCCCACCGGATCATCTGTTCCGAAATATTTTTCAGCCAGATCAGATGAAATTACCAGATTTTTATTTGCTTCCAGGGCGGTTTCAGGATTTTTGGTTAACAGATCATATGAGAAAAACCTGAAAAAATTTTCTGACGCTCCGATAATTTTAGGGTTATCAAAATAATCCACATTATTTGCGCTTATTTTCACAGCATTGGAATTATTTACCCTGCAATAATCTTCCACTCCGGATAAATTTTGCTTCATATATTCTGCCGATCCGGCTCTGCAATGATACATTTTCCTGCCGGGCATCCAGGGGTCATCACTTTTGAGAGCGTAAATCTGATCTTTATATTTATGAAAACTATCGGTTCCCAGTTCCCTGCCGAGAAACAGAATGACCAGGCTAAGGCTGACAAAACCAACAGCAAGACTGATTATTACCACAGCAGTATTTATACTATCCCTCAGAATGCTTCTGAAAATTTGCCCTGCTTCCATTTATAAAAATTTGATGTCACTAAAAAAAAAAGTAAGTTATTCATAACGTAGTGCCTCCACAGGATTTCTGGTTGCTGCCCGCCAGCTCTGCAGGCTGACAGTCAAAAAAGCAATTCCCAGAGTAATTATTCCTGACAGGGCAAAGATCCACCAGCTTATTTCAGTCTGGTAAGCAAAGTTTTGCAACCATTTATGCAAAGCGTACCATGCTAATGGACTGGCAATGATGAATGAGATTGTAATCCATCTTATATATTTTTTATTCAGTAAATAAATTATTTCCCGGGTTTTGGCTCCGTTAACCTTCCTGATCCCTATTTCTTTGGTCTTGTTATGAATAGATAGAAGAACAAGAGACATAAATCCAAGGCTGGACAAAAAAATTGCAATAAATGTCAGAATTATTGACAGTTGTCCTGTCTTTCGTTCATTATTGTACCATGAATCGAAATCTTCAACCAGAAAGTTATAACGGATTTCCCGGTCGGGAACAAATTTTGCCCATAATTGTATTATGTCTTTCAATGCTTCAGGAATCTTATCTGACAGAATTTTTATTAAAACACGGCTCCCTGAATTTGGTGATTGAAGGAAGAATCCCTGTGGAATTATTCCATAATGAAATGACTCAAAATGAATGTCTTTTATTACGCCAATAACGTTAAATGTATCGACCAGCCTGTAACGTTTTCCTAAAGGATCAGTCTCCCAGCCCAGGGTTTTAACCGCAGTTTCATTCAGAACGACTGCCTTATTATCTGTTGAAAATCTCTTGTCAAAAAAACGGCCGTTGACAATTTGCATATTAAGAGTCGATAAATAATCATAATCGCCGTAAAAAACTGCAAGATGTGTATCAAATGCAGCTGAATCAACAGGAAGACCCCAGTGTCCATAATCCGCTGATCCGGGTAATTCATCACATACTGAAACATTTACTATGCCTCTGATCTTTTTCAATTCAGCTTTAAAAACTTCCTGTTTTAATGCAAGCTTATCGGCATTCTTTATGACCAGCACTGCATCGCTGCTCAGGGACTGGTTAGTTGTTTTGTTAATATACCTGAGCTGTTTGAAAACCACAAAAGATCCGAATATCAGAAAAATGCAGATAGCAAATTGTGAAATTTGAAAATTTCTTTGGATATAGTATTGTTTTACAGAGGGATCAACTTTGGATTTCAGATAATCAGACATTCTCTTTGATGAATAAAGGCAAGCCGGGTATATTCCGTTCAGTATGCCTATAAATAAAGCTAAAACCAGGGTGGCCACTATCCAGAACGGATTATTATTAACGTTAAGATCAAGATCGCGTTCTACAAAATCAATAAATATCGGACTGATAAGATCCAGTATTAGCAATGCAACTATAAATGAAACAAATGTCAATACCAGCGATTCAAAAATATATCTTTTGAAGAAATAGGATTTACCTGCACCCCATATTTTATTCATTCCAAAAATTCGATACATAGAAACACCCTCTGAAACCGTGAGGTTTATAAAATTTAAACATGCAATAAGTATTATTAATAGTACGAGAGATGGGAAAATAAATATACTGGAATAGCTCCCTTTAGGCGTTTCATATTGGTTATAATTTATGGTTGTATTTAAATGTATATCTGTAACTGGCTGGAGGAGATAAGTTGATCTGGCGTAGTCATAATATTGTTTTCCGTAAAACGACTCCATGAACTTGGGAAATTTCCCTTCAACCGTCTTTTCATTCTGAGGATTTTTTAAACGGATATAAGTCGTAAGCATATGATTCGTAGGATTGGAATTACGGCCTGAAACAAATGACAGTAAGGATAGAATGAAATTACCCTGAAAATGGGAATTTGAAGGAAAATCTTCATAAATACCCTGTACTGTAAACAATTTATTTCTTTCCGAGAAACGATTACCTTCAAACTCAATACTTTTCCCTATCGGATCATCATTCCCAAACAAATTTATGGCAGTGCTCTTACTTAATATTACATATCCGGGACTATGAAGTGCATTGTTTTTATCTCCGGCAATTAAATCCATTCTGAATGTAGAAAAAAATGACGAATCAGCTGCCAGTATTACATCTTCATTGAAAATCCTGTCACCCACGATAGCATCCTGTCCATATAAAGGCCATATGCGGGTTCCGGTTTCAATCTCCGGGAAATTTTGCAACAAGGCAGGTAAGAAAGGTACGGATGTGTAGACACCATATTTTTTATCCTCCTGCCAGTTTCGTACCACCCGAAATACTTTTTCGTAATCCGGGAAATGGCGATCGTAACTTTTTTCATGTTCAATAAAAGCCCAGATTAACATAGCCGGGATTATTGCAAGTACAATTCCCATGACTTTCACAATATTACGGAACCTGTTACGGTTAATCCCCCTCATAATCTGTCTGAATATATACCAGTTCATGGCTTATTTTTATAAATATTAATTTATCAGCTTTTTATAAGTGCACTATTCATATCGTAATGCTTCGACCGGATTCCTTGTTGCCGCTTTCCAGCTCTGCCAGCTGACTGTCAGCAGGATTATTATAAGTGCCAGAAATCCTGCAAGTATGAAGATCCACCAGTAAAGGGATGTTTGGTAGGCAAAATTCTTAAGCCATCGATTCCCAATGTACCAGGCAACAGGACTGGCAATAATAAATGCAATAAAGAACCAGAAAATGAATTCACGGTTCAGCATAATGAGAATCTCAGATATTGTTGCTCCATTGATTTTACGAATGCCAATTTCCTTAACCCTTCCCAGACAGATCATAAAAATCTGTCCCAGAATGCCCATACAGGTAAGGGTAATTGCGATGAGTGCAAAAAAAGTGATTGAACTGGCCATCTTCTCTTCTTTTTCATAGAATGACTGAAAAAAGTCATCATAAAAAATAAAACTGAATGGCTCATAAGGTGAAATCGATTTCCATACTTTGCTGATCTGATCAATTTGCTGTCCGGTATTCCCTGGTGATAGTCTTACTGAAAGCACGTTCCCGGATTCTGCCCCGGTATATAGCAGAACAAGTGGTTCTACGGCACTATGATATGATTCGAATTTGAAATTTTTAATTTTTCCTACAATTTCAAAGCCCCCATCCTGGCCATTATTATACCTCTTTCCTTCAAGGCTTTCCCAACCATACTGTTTATAAGCTTCTTCATTAATGAGGCACGATCGGTTTATATCACCATCGAGAAAATCACGACCTTGAAGTAGTTCCATTCCCATTGTATTCAGATAGCTATCGCCAACATAAATGCAATTAAATGTAATGGATTTACCTTCAAAATCATTGTCCATTTTGTGGTTGATCATACCCGGACAGCCACTACTCAGGCTGGTACTCTTTACACAGGCAAGGTTTCCAAGTTCCTTTCTGATTGCCTCAGTTTGCTGAAACCGGTACGGAATATTAATTCGTAAAAGGAGTTCACGTTCAAAGCCCGGATCAGAATGTTTTACAAAATGAAGCTGACGGAAGATTATTATAACCACAGCAATCAACGCTATGGATACTGTAAGCTGAAATGTAAGAAGAGCTTTTTTCCAGATCTGCCTGTTGTTTGTGTTCCCTTTAAAACCAGACAGTGACTCGATTATATTGAATCTGGTAAGTATGTGCATGGGAGCAAGACTATTAATGAGTATAACTATACATACAACTACCAGAAAAACTGGTGCGACATCAAACAGATCCGACAAGTTAATGTACATCGCTTTCCCAAACAGTCTTTCTGAATAAGGAAGTGCAAAGTCTGTAATTGCAACTGCAAGAAGAAGTGCTATCATCATCCCAAGAGTTACCTCTGTAAGAGTATAATTCACAAGTTCTTTCCAACCCGCCCCGAAAGTCTTCTTAATACCAGTCTCCCTTAACCTTGCATAATGAATCGATACAGAGTAGTTCAGGTAGTTTATGCTTGTAAGCACAAGGATCAGTAATGCTATTGTAAGGAAAATCTTAAGCAAAAACGGATTTCCCTTAGCGTGCCTGCTTTTCACTGTCAGTTCAGATAGATATATATCATCAAGTCTTTGCAGGGAAAGACTGTCGATATCCAGTGTCTTAATTTTATCGGTAGCATTCAGCTCATTAATAAAATCAACCGGATTGATCCCTTCCCTTAGCTGGACAAAATGATTTGTGGGATTGTATCTGAAGCCATTGATGGTTGTCGATGAAATCCGGAATTTCTCATTCTCACTGTTTTGTATGATATCGGCACTGAAGCTTGAATTAACAGGTAATTCCCTGAATACAGATGTGACAGTTCCGAAGAAGTAATTACCAATATTTACCTGTCTGCCAATAGGATCCTGAGTTCCAAATAATGATTTTGCCAGTGTGGTTGAAACAGCTATTGATTCTCTTCCCTCGAATGGTTTACCGGAAAGGCTTTCAACCAGGTCTACTGAGAAGATCGAAAAGAAGTTAGCGGTTGTGGTCAGCAGGTGCGTGAACTCTGCAGTGTTATTTGTTTGTTCATCTTTTATTATCAGATCGTCACTAATGTTATAGTCCAGCGGACAGGCATTTTCTACTGCAGCATAGTCAGTTACCAGAACCGGGTGAAGATCCCAGTTTATGTTACAGCGATTCTTTTTTACATCATAAAGTCTGAATATCTGTTTATGGTTTACGAAATCGTTATTGACAGTAGTTTCGGTATGATAAAACAGACCTATTAGAATGCATGTTGCAAAACCAATAGCAAAGCCTCCGATAATAAGGAAAGAGTAAACCTTATTCTTTAAAAGGTTCCGGATAGCCAGTTTTATATTGAGATAAATCATTAATTTTATGTAAGTAAGGTTGATTTTTCAAGTGCTTCCATTTCTTTTCTCTCTTATCAGTCAATAAAATTAAGATGCCCGGTTATTAAGCCCCCTTGGGTGGTTAGGGGGTAAATAGCCCTCCAGGTGAGTTTGGAGTTAAGTTCCTCCTGATGTTTATGATCATTCATATCTCAGAGCCTCAACAGGATTTCTTGTTGCCGCCCTCCAGCTCTGGAGACTGACTGTGACAGCAGCTATTATCAGGGCAAGCAATCCCGATACTACAAATACCCACCAGCTTAATTCCGTCCTGTAGGCAAAATTCTGAAGCCATTTATTAACCGCAAACCAGGCTATCGGCAAAGCAACTAAATATGCAATAATGACCCATTTTACAAAATCCCTGTTGAGTAATACAATTATCTCATATACAGTGGCCCCATTAACTTTACGAAGTCCAATTTCTTTGGTCCTCCTTTCATTCATGCTTAATGAGAGACCAAGGATCCCGAGAATGCAGAGAAAGATAGTAATAGCTGCAAAAAGCAGAAACAGATTCAGAGCTTTCCGATCCGATTCATAATAACCGGCTATTCTGTCGCTGAGGAACATATAAGAAAAAGCTTCACCCGGAAAGATCTTTTCCCATTTATCATTGATCCTGCTGATATCGCCAGAAATAATGCTTTCCCTTTGTTCTCCGGTGACCCCGTGATGCAACAACTTAATATTCACAGTCCTGAAGCCGCCGGGGCTGTTGGCAAAGACACATGGCCGGATCTCATCATGCAACGAGCCTGAATTAAAATCTTCAACAACACCTTTTATTATCATGCGGTTTCCTGCCGGACCCCTTATAGCAAGGCCAACTGCTTCTTCAGCAGTTTTGATCCCTGTTTCCGTCAGGAATTCCCTGTTAACCACGATCGTATTTGCTGTATCTGTGGAAGTAAAATTACTCCCGGCAAGCAGTGTAAAGGAATAAATATCAATATATGAGGTATCAACAGATTTATATTCCGCATCTATTGTTTTGATTTCATCTCCGGCAAGGACTCCAAATGAGGTCCATGACTGGCCTTCAGCGGGCAAAACAGAACTGAAACTCACACCTTCGGTGGAAGGAAGGGACAACAATTCACTTTTAAGGGCAGTAAGGCTGGCAATGGAATTCCCGGGTAATCTTGCATAAATGATATTTTCGGTATTGTAACCCAGTTCTTTATGGTTAATGAACCAGATCTGTTTTATAATAAAGAATGTAGCTATAATCACCGATTGTGCAACAATGAACTGAAGAATGACACTCCCTTTCCCGAACAAATTTCTTCCTCCGGAATAGCCGGAGTCACTGCCTTTCAAAAGGGAAGAGAGGGATTTTAATTTCAGATTAAGTACCGGGAAAATTACCGAAATTGCGCTTCCGGCAATAAGGAGAAATAAAATAAAGAACAGGGCATTAATACTGATCCAGGGAGAATAATCACCGGGAATATCAATGAAGGCATAAAAATTCCCTACAAATGAAACAGCCAGTTGAAAGCTGATCAGAAGTGCCGAGATATTAACAAGTAAAGATTCTGTAAAAAACTGCAAAAAAACATTTAATGGTTTTGTGCCAAGGATAAGGTTCAGGGCAATCTGTTTCTTCTGTCTGACTGATTCTGCAAGGAAAAAATTACTGTAATTAAAACAGGCTATCAGAAAAATAAAAATCCCGACAATTGTAATCGCATAAAGTAACCCGTTACTTACTGTTCTGTTATTATAATTACCGTATTTGCCATCCTTGTGTACCTGAGAAAGTGGCTGTAATTTAAATTGCCTGCGTTCAGCATAATCTCCGTCTGCGTGAGGGCTATAGATTTCTTTGAATTTCTTCTCAACAGTAGC
>CAYQZL010000119.1:0-13227 GCA_964421975.1 uncultured Rikenellaceae bacterium | reverse complement strand
TGAAGGAGAAATTGCCGGAAGGGATAGTAAAATTGATTTTTCTGATATACTGCTGACCCTGTGTATATAGTTCATCGTAGCTGCTTACACGGCCGCTGAACCAGATACTCTCTTCACGGTTTATGCCCATATTCTTGTATACACCGAAGAGATAATATAGGACGTCAGTTATGTTCTTGTAGATAAAGGTATTATAAAATTTAAGCGAACCATGTTCCAGCACGAGAAGATTGAAATAGTCTTTCTCCAGGTGAACCTGTACCAGCAGTCCGAATTCATCCTTGCTGCTGTGCAATGTCTGGTCAATCAATGGTAAGGTATGATGACAGGGAGTAGCGGAAGGAAAATATTTCTCGGTGAGATAGTGTAGCGGTCCGGGTATGGAAAAAATTACAAATGCATCCGGCTCAGTTATTTTGTTATACAGGATGATATCATTTTCATCTTTTATCAGGTTTAATGCAAAATAATCTTCTTTTTTTTCAGGATCGAAAAGAGGGGAAGGTATAAGAGTCGATTTCGATGATGGCAGTACCAGATTGACTTTCTTGAAATGACATGACAACAGATCGTCGGAACTGATCATCTCTTCAGTTTTCTCTGTCGTTAATGCTTTGTTGTCATCAGGATCCTTTACACGGAGCAGAACATATTTATTCCTTATCGTATCAAGTACACAATATGAAAATCCATAAGGGCTCATCTGCAACGACAACTCGTAGTTTTCGGATGAGTTTTTATCGAATGTTTCGTCAATCAGCTCATGAAACGGCATGTTACTCTATGTCGGTTATTACCTCTGTGGAACTCTGTGCATTCTCTGTGGAACTCTGTGTAACTTTCTTTAAGAACTTTCACAGAGGTACACAGAGTTGACACAGAGAGACACAGAGATTTTATTTTATTCTGTTGTTCAGAATGGTTAAGTTTACGCACAAAAATAGGAAAAATTAGCAACCGCTGCCTGATTAACTGATAAATAGTGATACGGGATACAATAATATACAATAATCTCTGTAAAAATCTTGGTTATACTCCGACAGATGATCAGTCGGAAGCTCTCAAGAAGATCGCATCCTATATCTGTGAAGACAAAAATGACATTATCTTTCTTCTTACTGGTTATGCCGGGACGGGAAAGACAAGTGTTATAAGCTCAATTGTCAGGACATTGGATAATTTAAGAATGAAATCAGTTCTGCTTGCGCCGACAGGAAGGGCAGCCAAAGTGCTTGCCTCCTATGCCGGCAAGCAGGCGTTCACTATTCATAAAAAAATATACCGGCAGAAATCTTCCAAAGACGGAATGGGTAGTTTCATCCTTGACAGAAATCTGAGCCGTGATACATATTTCATTGTTGATGAATCATCCATGATATCCAACACTGCTGCTGAGAGTTCTATTTTCGGCAGCGGAAAGCTTCTCGAAGATCTTGTTGAATATGTTTATTCCGGAACGGACTGCAAGCTCATACTGGTTGGTGATAATGCCCAGCTGCCTCCTGTCGGATCAATCCTCAGTCCTGCACTAGATACGGCTGCACTGGGTGAATTTGGTTTCGGCCTGCTTACATCAGAACTCAGACAGGTGGTAAGACAGAGCGAATCATCGGGAGTTCTCATGAATGCAACCAGGGTCAGATTACAGGTTATGGATAGAAATCTGGATCACCCGTCAATTGATTGCACAGGTTACAGGGATGTTATCAGGATCAGCGGAGCGGAACTGATCGATGAGCTATCGGATTCATACGGGACCTGCGGACTTGAAGGCACCATCATAGTTGTCAATTCGAACAAACAGGCTAACCGCTATAACCAGGGGATAAGGAACAGGATCTTCTTCAGGGAAGAGGAGATTTGTCCGGGTGATATAATAATGGTGGTGAAGAATAATTACAGCTTCGTGGAAGAAGACAGCGAAGGTCCGGGTTTTATTGCTAACGGAGATATTGCAGAGGTAAAAAGGATAAGAAAATATGAGGAGCGTTACGGATTCCGTTTCGCCGATATGACCTTATGGTTCCCTGATTATAATTTTGAAATTGATTCAAAGGTGATGATCGATGTGCTTCATCTTGATTCACCTTCACTGCCTGCCGATAAGAACAACGAGTTGTTTCATAGTGTTCTGGAAGATTATCAGGATATTAAAACAAGAAGAAAACAGTATGATGCCGTTAAAAGTGACAAATATTTCAATGCATTGCAGATAAAATTTGCGTATGCGGTTACATGTCATAAAGCTCAGGGAGGTCAGTGGGAGAGGGTTTTTATCGATCAGGGAATGTTTAACCGGAACGAAATCACTCTCGATTATCTCAGGTGGTTCTATACTGCTCTGACCCGCTCAACCGACAGGGTTTACCTGGTGAATTTCAATGATAAGTGGTTTGATAGCGGCGACGGATTTCCGGCGTCCGGCTACCGGTGACCGGAGTTCTATAAATTCAGACTGTTCACCAGACATATGGGATTAAACGGTATTTTGTTTTCTGACAATATTCATCATACCCTTCCAGATTTTCCCTGAGTACCTTTTCCTCGTTGAGAATTCTGAGTACCAGTGTAACAGGAAGCAAAGCCATCGGGATCAATCCCCAGTACGAACCCAGTGCCATGGGAGTCGGAAGGTACATAATGAGTACTCCGATATACATAGGATGGCGTACGATATTATACGGTCCGGTCGAAATCACTTTATGCCCTGTGTCAATTTCAACTATCCTGGAGGCATAGCTGTTTTCCCTGAAAACGAGGAAGATGATTATGTAACCTGCTAATATGACAGCATCTGTGCCAATTATTATCACAGCAGGAATGTCTGACCATCCGAAGCGTTTGTCAAGCCCGGGGATAATAAATGCTGAAATAAAAACCGGCAGATTTATCCATTGTATAAGCTTCTGTTGCTTTTCTTTTTCTGCTATTTTGGTTCTCCTTTCAAGGAACTTTGGATCATTTTTAAGAAAGTACTTCAGGACAAATATCATAGGAATCAGGATAACTGCAAAATATGTATATACTTGCCAGTAATTAAAAGTGCCGGCGGGTAGTAGTGTGAATAATGCAATGAACAGAGGTACAAATGAAAATCTGTTTATCATTTTCCTTATAAGAGCTGATCTCTCCTGTCGTGTCATTTCACTTTTTGTTTCCATCATGATCTGTTTTTATATCAGAGTATCAATTTTAAGCTAATATTACGGTTTAATAAACAGCAGGGAATATCTTTTCGAAAATGATCCTGATTATACTTGTCCAGTGTTCACCGGCCTGCTGGTCCGTTAAATTGCTTGTCCAGCAGGTGGCTGTTACCACAAGCTTCCAGTCGGGAACTACGAAAATAAACTGTCCTCCCCAGCCCATTGCCATATAATACCTGTGACCTGATGCTGTTCCGAGCCATACCTGGTATCCGTATTCTGGACCATAGGGAATATCGTCATTAGTTAAGATTTTTGTTGTGGTCATTTCCTTGATCCAGCTTTCCGGAACGATTTGTACTCCATCATATTTTCCCCTGTTAAGGATCATATTTCCGAATCTGACCATATCCCGCGGCTTGATACAAAGATAAGCTGCACCAATGTGATAACCTCTGTCATCGGTACTCCATTCATAATCTGTTATTCCGAGCGGATCAAAGAGATTTTCTTTCGCAAAATCGAGTGTGCTGATTCCTGCAGCTTCTGTAATTATTGCTGACAACAAATGAGAGGCGCCGTCACTATAGTTGAATACTGTACCAGGTATGGCAACGAGAGGAAGATCAATTATAAACTGCAGATTGTCCTCAGATTCAAAGAAACACTTTCCGAAAAGGCTGGAGTATGAAGTGCCGTTCCATGAATGTCCGAATGTCATCTTAAGAAGCTGGTCGATAGTGATGTTTGCTTTTACATTATCAGGAAATGTGACAATATCAGTAAGATATTTGCTGACAGGATCGTTTATGCTTTCAATATATCCCTTTTCAAGAGCTAGTCCGACAAGAACACCTGTGAAAGTCTTGGTTACCGACATTATATTTTTAATGCTGTCGGCTCCATAACTGTTGTAGTTTGTAAATTCCTCAGCAACTATGGTTCCTTCCCGGCAGACTATAAGGCTGAGCGCTCCCTCAACAGCTTTAAACTCATCGAAAGCAAGTGTAAGTTTTTTAGAATCAATACTATACTGATCTGCCAGCGGAAAGCGATTAATAACTTCATCCTTCCGACAAAAGGTAAATACAGTAATCGGAATAATAACTGACAGAACTAATATAAGGATTTGATTCTTGTTGATAATATTGTGCTTATAATCAGTATATATAGGACTTTCCAAGGAAAATAAACTATTATAATAATAGCAAATTATGATTTTAATTGTTTCAAATCACATCATTCACAAATCATTTATTGTTATAAACTCTTTGGTTTCAGAAAGTATATATTATCTCTTTCAAGCAGATCTGAATTAACTTTTAAAAGTACAAAACCAGCCTGATTTGACTCCCTGATAAGCTTTTCCTTTGAAGTGCTTTCGCTATTCTTCTGACCGGTCTTTGCCGGATCGCGTTCCACTATCACAAGAATGCCATCTTTCCTTAAACAGGGAATAGTGTTTTTCATCATATCTACCGGTTTCTCAAGGTGATGGTAGGTACTAACCATGAATGCGATATCGACTTCGCCCGAAGGAAGCATCGGATTATCGATTCTTCCCAGGAAGGTTTTTACATTGGTCATGTTATTGCTCCTGCACCTGTTCTCAAGATATGCAAGAGCATTCTTATCAATATCGTTAGCATACACTCTTCCTCCTTCACCTACTCTAAGAGAGAAAAAGACAGTCATTCTTCCTCTTCCTGCACCTATATCGGCGATGGTCATACCTTCCTTCAGTCCTATTGCATCCATAAGCTTTTCAGGCTGATGCTGGCTGTTCAACCATGTTTCGGAATATTCTGAAGGGACTCTTTTATCCTGTGAAAACAGGATCCCTATACTAATGTAAAATGCCGGAATTAATAATATTATTTTCTTCATTATTACTTAAGTAATTGCAGTTCTTTTTTGATTTTTTAAATATCTGCCTCCATAACCCATATATCAAAATTCATTTTATTCTTCATGATGTAACTGATGTTAATGTTTATAATGATTTTAATTTTATCCTGCCGTTGTTTTCAGCAGCATTACACCAATAACAAGACCCGCAAAGAGGATCAACACGCTTATGATCAACCACCACCAGACTTTGCTCCATTCCGGTGTGGTCACTTCTCCTTCATTTCCGGCAAAGATATTCCATGCCTGATACTCCCTCTTAACTGCCCAGCTGTCATATAAGAAAACAAGTAATCCGCCAGCCAGTGCCCCCAGGACAGTTATTGCCCACCAGGTCATCACAATCCATGGTGATAAGGGGATGATCTGTGACATCATCAGGCTCTTGTTAACCAGTGGCATGGCAACCGGAAAGATCCCGGCTAATCCAAGAAATGTGGTAGCCATAACCTGAGGCAGACGCTGAAATAAGAATCTGAAAAAATTCTTTTTACCGGCCGAAGCCAGAAGGGGGCTGTGAAAAAGCAGCCAGGCTGATATTAATGGAAGACCAAATATCCACAAAAACTGTTGCTGCTGGCTGGTACCTCCTGATGCTGTTTTCAAAACAAGGATTACCTGTGCGACAAGATAGGCTAAAGAAACAGGTACAAGATTGCCGATTGTTTCCGTCAGAGCTTTCCTGCAACTGGTAATTTTACCCTGTTGAGCGACAGTCAATTTCGCAATAAAGGCAACAGGTCCGAGTATCATAACCGCCGGGATCCAGAATCTTAATCCTTTTTTGCGGTCAGGGAGAATAAGTAACAAAACCAGGCTTAGAATTATCAGGGCAGCCCATGATCTGCCAATGATGTTGTTCATTCTAATGGTCTTTGTTACCTGCCTGTAACGGTTTGCTGCTTCCTCTTGTACATTCTCAGGAAAGAGTTTGCTGAAGGGTCCGGCTTCCCTGGGATTAGCAAGTTCCTCCTTTATTTTAATTATTACGGGATCACTATACTGATAAAAATAATACAGGTAGATCACACCATTTGTGAGATCAGCCACCAGGGTTTCAATTGTCCAGCTGGAGCTTTCCTGATGGATTGCATCCATAATAAACGTAATATCTTTATAGCTAAGAGGGTCTTCCTTATTAACAAGTTGTCCCAGCAGATCATTAGCCTTATCGAACCTCCAGCACGGATAGCCATAACCATTGGAAGGATTAGCAACATTAAAATTTGTTGAAACCAGAAATCCATCACCTGGTGTTTTCCTTGAAAATACTAATTCACCTTCCTTCCCGGCGCTGATTATTACAGCATCGCCTGTTTTATCCGCAAAATGCATCTGATCGTGCATATACGGGAACCGCTGATGGGTATTTATCCAGTCAATGACCTCCTTCACCGAAGAGCATTCATGCATTATCTGCATGACATAATTATGATAATATTCTCCTTTGACGGGTATTCTTTCAGCATGGGGATTAACATCAAACCCTGGCAGTCCGTTTGCATCATATGCAAGGCCTTTTTCATTAACACCCTGCTGGGGGTTATCGGGCTTTCCGATCCAGATCACTCCGTATCTGGAGGAATCTCCCGGTTCAACCCAGTAATACTGGTCGGGATTGATAAAATCGTCGTTCCCGCCGAAAAACACTCTGTCACCCTTTGAGATTGTAATTACAGAGCATCCGGAAGGGATTTTCTGTACCGGATTCAGTGCACTTTGTGAAAATGCATTGACAAATAGTAAGTTAATTGCAGCTAGTAAAAGTAAGTTTTTCATGAAATAGTTAATTTTCTTTCTTACTTTCAAACATATTTGAATAAAATCTCCTGACGTAATTTTCAGGTATCTTATCAACAGGATACGATCCGTGCATCAGTACATGAACCCATCGGCCGTCTCTTTTCTCCAGGACTCCCGTCTGAAAAACGTTCTTAAGACAGGTTTCCTTTCCCTTATATGAGCTGCAATCATCAAGATAGCATGAGTACCAGGCTACAGTGCCTGATTGGGAAAATACGATGCGCAAATCCCTGAATTCGAAGCGTGTCCCGCGGAAACCGGGATCTTTCCAGACCTCAGAATATTTCCTGAAGTTCTCAAGCCCGATTACCTTGCTTTCGGAAAAGAGCCAGAAATGGAACATATCTTCTGCCCACAACCTGTACATCGCGTCAAAATCTTTTTCAATAGCCCATCCTATGGATTGCTCTATCGTATGCTTTACTGCTATGTAATTGCCGGTAGTGTCAGATGTGGCATCAATTTGTTCTTTTGAATCGCGAACCATACCTTTTGCGTCCTGCCCATGACCGGGTATCGTACCGATAATTAATCCGAGAAAAACTGGGAGAGATAAAATTATTGCTTTCATTGTGATCTTTTAATTGAAAACCTGTGTCTTGATTAATGAAATTTATGAAAATTATTTAAGAATTCGTATGCTGTATTTTACAAATGGATTAATTGAATTTGCAGGACGGTCTGAAGAAGTAATATGAGGTAAATTTCAGAGTGCAGGAATATCCGACAAAAACACCAGGTCTTTAGGATTCTAAAAGTCAAGATCATTGAATCCACCCCGCAAAGGGGGCTTTTGCCACGAATGCGTAAAGGCGCAATGGCGCAATGGCACAAAGTCGCATAGGCGCAAAGGAGCAATAGTATTATGGTGCAATTACACAATGGGGCAAAGAATATTTTAATAAAACCTTCTCCGGTAAATTTGTTTTATAATGAATTTACGACTACATTTGTAGAGATTAATTATAAAATTGTAGAGCATAATGTATCTGACCAATGCTGAAGAACAGATAATGAAGCTGCTCTGGAAACTGGAGAAAGCTTTTATCCGCGACCTGCTGAATGAATTTCCGGAGCCGAAGCCTGCTCCCACAACGGTAATTACCCTGTTAAAGCGTATGATTGACAAGGGATTTGTCAGTTACAGGCAATGTGGTAACTCAAGGGAATACTTCCCTCTGGTAAATAAAACAGACTATTTTTCCGATCATTTCAACGGATTGATAAAAGATTTCTTTAATGATTCAAAAGCTCAGTTTGCTTCATTTTTTGCAAGTGAGACTGAAATGAGCCAGGAAGAATTAAAGGAACTCAGGGATTTAGTCGATAAAAAAATAGCTTCAAAAAAGTTTAAAAAATGATCACTTATGTTATCAAATCAAGCCTGAGTCTGATATTATTATTCGGACTTTACTGGTTGCTTTTGCGCCGGGAGAAGATATTTGTTTTCAACAGGTTCTTTCTGATATCATCTGTTGTATTCTCGCTCGTTGTGCCACTCATTTCCGTACCTGTCAACCTGCAGACACTTCCGATACATGATCATCAGATGCTTTCAATTGATTATATCATTAACGAAACGGTTGTTACAGATAATGTTATTCAGGTATCTCCCGGAATACAAATTCAATATGCCTCAGGCGAAGAAGCGCAGGTCAATATTGCTGCAATTCTGATTGTACTTTACTTTACAGGATTGATGTTATTCCTGCTACGTTTTCTGAGAAATATAATTCTTTTGAGAAAGAGTGCCGGTTCATGCGATAAAAGATATATTGACGGATTCAGACTGGTTCTAACATCAGAAAAAATTTCGCCCTGTTGCTTTTTCAGTAATATTTATCTGAACAGGGATGATTATCTGAACGGGAAAATAGACAATGATCTGCTGGGACATGAGCAGGAGCATATAAAACAATTTCATACTGTTGATATATTGATAATTGAGCTGATTAAGATATTTTACTGGTTCAATCCTATACTGATCCTGTACGACAAGGCAATAAGGCTGAACCATGAATATCTCGCCGACAACAGAGTGATCACAGGTAAAACCGACCTGAACAATTACATGAACAAGCTTTTGAATATCATTACCGGCCGTAGTGACATGTATCTGACAAGCGGATCTTTCAATTCATCAACAAAGCAAAGACTCCTGATGATGCTGAAGCCAGAATCGGGAAGTTTAAATTATGGTTTCAGGATAACATTAGCCATCAGTCTGCTGGTCATATTCTCCCTTTTAATGAGTTTCAAGTATACGGTAACAGCGCCATCCGGGGCAATTCCAGGATCGGGCAAATACAGTACTCTGCAGACGGAAACAGTAAAAGATATTGACGGTAATATTTACAGGACTGTTATGCTTGGCAATCACCTCTGGATGGCAGAAAACCTGAAGACTACCAGGTACAATGATGGCAACACTATACAGTATGTGCGTTCTGATGAGCTCTGGCAGAAATATGAAGCGGGATATTGCTGGTATAATAATGATGAGTCAGGGAATAAAAAGGAATATGGAGCATTATACAACTGGTATGTTGTTAATACCGGTAGACTGTGTCCCGCCGGGTGGCATGTTCCCGGTAAAGAAGAGCTGGCGGAATCAATCAGTTTATTTGATACAATAACTGCAGCCAGACTGAAATCAACAGGTACTGAATTTTGGAAAATACCGGACGAGAGGGCTAATAACGAAACTGGTTTCAGTGCACTGCCTGGTGGATTGCGAAGGTTTACGGGAGAATTCAGAGGCCAGGGAGAAAGCGCCTGCTGGTGGACTTCTTCAGAAGAGAATGATTATATAGGATTTGGCTGGACAATCAATTCATACAGTGCCCGTGTGGGGCCTGCTGTTCCGAGTAAAAGGACCGGTTTTTCGGTAAGGTGTATAAAAGATCAGCCTCATAAAGTGAAAAGGATCATGCCTGAGATCAGGGAAGTCAATTTCATAGATCATGAATTCAGACCAACAAACTCCCTTGTGGTCATAAACGGTTCAGTATTGGCTTTTAACGAAAATATGGTTATGGAGCCTGATCTGATCAGGTCTTTCAGGATCCTGAAGGATGTTGATGCAGTGAATAAATACGGAGAAAAGGGCAAAGATGGTGTTGTTGAGATAGTTATGCACGGAAAGAACGATATTACTTTTCCGGACTCTGATACATCCGTATTTAAAACAAATATTAGCATAAATAGAGGTTCAGCTAATGGAGAATTCATAGATATCCCTGTCCGTAATTTGTATAGTATAGAAGTATGGGCATATGATAATATTGATAATTTAAAAAGAAAGCAATTAAGGACTATCGGGATATTGACAAGGGATTTTTTTCAGGTGAAAGGAAAAGTAACAAAACCAAACGGCAAGCCTTTATCAGGTGTGAGGATAAGTTCCACTGATAATCCGGTTAAAACAACCTCCAGCAGGAAAGGATTCTTTAAGATCGAAGATGTAAGGGAGAATTCGATCATTGAATTCTCCAGGTCAGGTTATAAGCCTTATTATCTTGGTACGAAATTCTCGGTTCCATATAAGATGGACATGATGATACAGCTCGAAAAAGCTGGCAGAAGAGGAGATGAAGAATAGCTGTTAACGGGTATTTTTTATTCCCCGATAATTTTCACCAGTACTCTTTTTCTTCTTTTACCGTCGAATTCGCCGTAGAATATCTGTTCCCAGGTACCGAAATCCATCCTGCCATTTGTTACTGCCACGATAGTTTCCCGGCCCATTATTGTACGTTTGATGTGGGCATCGGCATTATCCTCGAAACCATTATGTCTGTACTGGCTGTGGGGTTTCTCGGGTGCAAGCTTTTCCAGCCATACTTCAAAATCGTGATGTAATCCCGATTCATCATCATTGATGAATACGGAACTGGTAATGTGCATTGCATTCACTAATATCAATCCTTCCTGAATACCTGATTCATTCAGGCATTTCTCAACCTGGCCGGTAATGTTTATGAATGCCCTCCTTGTCGGTGTCTCAAACCAGAGTTCTTTGCGGTATGATTTCATATTGATCTTTTTTCGGGAAATTTAAGCGATATTTCCGAATTTCATTACAGGTTTGCATTATAAAAACAGGTCGCCGCTACGCGGCTCGGGAAATGGAGATAACACTACGCTATAAACAGGTCGCCGCTACGCGGCTTAGTACCAAGTGTAAGGCTCTATGTTACCATCATACCGCCGCTAAGCGGCTGAGAACCAATGTAAGGCTCTATGTTACAATCATACCGCCGCTACGCGGCTAAGAACCAATGTAAGGCTCTATGTTACCATCATACCGCCGCTAAGCGGCTTAGTACCAAGTGTAAGGCTCTATGCTATAATCATACCGCCGCTAAGCGGCTGAGAACTATATCCAGTGGTGGTTTTTAGCGCTGTAGGCGCTTACTGTTTGTAGAATTGATGTCACCCTCCACAACATCAAGCGCCGTAGGCGCGACCTGATCAGAATATGCTATTACGGAGCTGAGTAACTTCATCTAACTATGTAAGGTTCATATCACTAATAATACCATCAATCCTGTTGTCAAGCAGTTTGTTGGTTTCATCAAATTTTTCTGCTGATTCAAGTTTTGTATTTACACTGAAATAAAATTTGATCTTTGGTTCGGTTCCGGATGGCCTTACTGAGATTTTGCTGCCGTCTTCAAGGAAGAATTGTAGCACATCTGATCTCAGGAGATTAATTCCTGTTTTTTTACCCGTAAGACAGTCGGTTGAAACCAGTGTTTCGTAATCATCGATCTTAACAACTCTGCTGTTATTGATAGAAAGGGGAGGATTGTTCCTGTAAGTAACCATCATGGCTTTGATCTCATCGGCTCCCTCTTTGCCTTTTCTTACAATATTCACAAGCTTTTCCTTGTACAGGCCATATTCCAGGTAAATGTCAATAAGAACTTCATATAGTGATTTTCCCCTGCTTTTTGCCCATGCTGTAATCTCTGCAACAAGTGCACATGATGCAACGGCATCTTTATCTCTTACATAATCGCCAGGAAGAAATCCATAACTTTCTTCACCTCCCCCGATATATTTCTTTTTCCCTTCAAGATCCCTGATCAGTTCGGCAAAAAACTTAAATCCGGTCAGCACATTGAAACATTCGACCCTGTTCTTTTCAGCTATTCTGTCCATCAGGTCGCTTGTTACTATTGTCTTGATAATGTATTCATTACCTTTATATTTATTCTTTTCCCTGAATTGTGAAAGGATGTAATATATCAGAAGTACACCTGTCTGGTTCCCGTTGAGGAGTACGAATTCTCCCTTTTTATTCTTACATGCAATTCCAAGTCTGTCTGCATCCGGATCAGTGGCCAGTACGAGTTCGGCACCCGTATCAACAGCTTTCCTGATTGCAAGCTTCATGGCATCAGGTTCTTCGGGATTAGGTGATTTTACGGTTGGAAAATTCCCGTCAGGAATATCCTGTTCAGGAACGCTGATTATATTATTAAATCCGAATAATTTAAGGGCAGGAGGAACAAGTGTCCCTCCTGAACCATGGATAGGTGTAAAAACGATTCCCAGATCGCTATATTGTCTGATGATGTCAGGATTGAGGCTCATTTTCAGAACTTCCTGAAGAAAGGCGTTATCTGTCTCACTGCCAATGATATTGATGTTCTCTTTTTTCCCACCGGATTTTATTTCTTTTACGGATTTTATTTTCCTTACTTCTTCGATAATACCCTTGTCATGAGGAGCAACAACCTGTCCACCGTCGTTCCAGTAAGCTTTATATCCGTTATATTCGGGTGGGTTATGAGAAGCGGTGATCACGATACCGCTGCGGCATTTATGATATCTGATTGCAAAAGAAAGCAAGGGTGTCGGCCTGAGCGATTCGACGAGGAAGACCTCAAAGCCGTTTGCCGAGAAAATATCTGCCGCTCTTTCTGCAAAATATCTGCTGTTGTTCCTGCAGTCATGTGCAATTGCTACCCGGATACCTTTATTCCCGCACTGTCTGATGATGTAATTTGAAAGTCCCTGGGTTGCCATTCCCATTGTATAAATATTCATCCGGTTGGTTCCCGCACCCATAATACCTCTGAGACCACCGGTGCCGAATTCGAGATCCTGGTAAAAAGCATCTATCAGTTTCCTTTCATCTTTATCAAGCATTTCCCTTACTTCTTTCCGTGTTGCTTCATTAAATTCATCACCCAGCCATGTCTCAGCTTTTTTCCTGATTTCTTCAATTGGTACCATATATCAATTTTTTAATTTTTCGTTTAAAAATTACTGATTCGCCGTTTTTTGCATCTGCTCTTTTACATCCCAGATCGGAAGAGCACACGTATGAACTCCAGTCACCGCTCATTATCTCGTATGC
>CAYQZL010000118.1:11496-13270 GCA_964421975.1 uncultured Rikenellaceae bacterium | reverse complement strand
TGGAACGCAAAAATAAGGCTTTTTTATGTAAATTATCAAACAATTGAAATTATTTTTAAAAAATAAATCTTTTCTTCTCCTGTATTTTGAAACTTATTGTATCAGACAACAGTATTTCTTTCTTAAAAGAGAATACTTTCTGATATAAAGACGTAAAAAGAAGACAAAAAGTTGCGTAAAAAGAGAATTATTTTTCAGCGGATTCCAAAAAAAAATTTCCGCGTGGTTCGAGCATCAGTTCTTCCGGTTTTCTGAAGCTTTTGCCAAGACTTATCAGCCTGCCTCCGATATGACAGTCAAGGCATCTTCGTTTTTTACAATAAACATTCCTTAATTGCAGGAGAGCCTGGGAGTAATAAGCTGATTCAGGCTCTATTCCGACTATCTTCCATTCCTCCATCACTGAATTTTTTTCCGGATCTGTCTCTTCAAGGAATGAAAGTGCTTTTTCACTTATTTTCTGAAGATCTCTTGTCTTTCCATATACAAATATTGCAGGGATGACGGCATTAATCAGGAGTATATCTGTTGCCTGCGAACCTGTATGTTTGGGTGAGTGCCGGCTGATCTTACCGAAAATGAAATGATCATCCCAGTAATCAGAAGCTTTTACATCAAAGACGGTCCTCAGCTCTTTTATATCATTACATTCGAGAGCTTTTGAAAATAAACCGGCTGATCCTGATAGCATTGCGGCAAGCTGGGACAATCTGACAGTTGGAAAATTGGCCGGTCTGAGCCTGGCAAACTTCCAGATCCATCCATGGAGAGGCTGAAGTGAATATTTAGTTGAAAGGATCTTATATTCCCGTAAAAGAGATATATAGTAATCGTCATTCAGTGCATCCCTGAACAGGCCTTCGTCAAGTAATCCGGCAGTACCAAAAAGGAGGGCTTCGATCTGGAAAAGATTGTCAGAGTGTTTTTTTATTATCCTGAATGGCAGTGCCGCCGCCAGCATCTCGAAAGGTTCGGTATTCACCCTGAAACCAAAATAACGCGTGAGCAACCTGTAGAATGTCTCTTCCCAGTCATTACCGGTTTTCAGATAGATCATTTTTATCTGTTCCGACTTTTCCTGAAGTCTTTCAATAACAAGAAAGCCAAGCCAGTGCCTCACAAAAAGAGGATCAATTAACTTTATATCATCCTGACATGCGATTATTGATGGATTATTGACCAGATCCAGATATTTCTCAAAGAGCTTCGGATCAAAGACAGGTGCAACAGTCAGTATCTCTTCTCCGGCTGAATTATATACTTTTTTATCATTGATGGCAACTATATGAAGTATTACATTATCAAAAGCCGGATCGGAATTATGTCCATGGGTATCAAAATGAGAAGAACAGGTATGTATCTCCACATTACCTGCCCATTCGGTACCGCCGATATTGATCCTGGCATTGAAAAAATCAGGACCCGCATCGCGATTATAATCCCCGGGGTGAATTACCCGTATCGGATGGTTCTCATTATCCCTCAGTGAATCCGCATCATAGAGGGAATATTTCCACAAATAGTGAAGGAATTCTTCTTTCATGACAGCACGGTATAAATGTTAGCAGCGAAAGAAGAAAGATACGAAAAAAGGAAATACGCGGCAAGGGAAAGTTCAGGAATATTTGTAGTCTAGGATTGCTTCGTCGCTTCGCTCCTCGCAATGACCTCAAATACCCGGAAAGGTACTGTCATTGCGAGGAGTCCCGCCACTGGCGGGACGACGAAGCAATCCTTTCCGTCAACCACAATATCCCCGGATCAGCGAAGCGAC
>CAYQZL010000118.1:0-11396 GCA_964421975.1 uncultured Rikenellaceae bacterium | reverse complement strand
CGACGAAGCAATCCTTTCCGTCAACCACAATATCCCCGGATCAGCGAAGCGACTAAGCAATCCTGCCCTACAGTCAGCCGTATAGTTATACAAGTCGCCGTTCCGTGAGGTACTGCTTCATCTCAGCCTGAATTTCCCGGGCTTTGTCTCCTGCAACTTTATCGAAATTATCAGTACTGTCGGCGAATATGATCCCCCGTGATGAATTCACAAGCAGTCCGCATTTATCTGTCATTCCGTATCTTACCACTTCCTCAAGGCTGCCACCCTGGGCTCCGACACCGGGAACAAGAAGGAAATGCCCGGGAACCAGCTTACGTATATCTTTCAGCATTTCAGCTCTTGTGGCTCCTACTACATACATAATATTATCTGTATTGCCCCATTTTTGTGAAACAGTGAGGATACGTTCAAATAAGCGCATGCCGTTTTCATTATGATACTGGAAATCGTCAGCTCCCTTGTTGGATGTAAGAGCCAGGATAACAATCCATTTATCTTTGTAGGAGATAAACGGGGTAACCGAATCTTCTCCCATATATGGTGCAACCGTCACAGCATCACAATCCATATTCTCAAAAAATGCTTTTGCATACATTTTTGAGGTGTTACCGATATCTCCCCGTTTTGCGTCGGCAATTATAAAAATATCCGGATAATTATACCGGATATATTTTACAGTCTCCTGAAGGGTGATCCACCCCTGTGCTCCGTAAGATTCGTAAAAAGCCACATTCGGCTTATAAGCAACGGCATATTCAGCTGTTGCATCAATTATCCTCCTGTTAAATTCCAGAACAGGATTTTCTGCTTTGAGGACCGTGGCAGGTAATTTTGAGACTTCGGTATCAAGTCCGACACACAGGAATGATTTCTTCCTGATAATATTTTCATAGAGTTGTAAGTAGTTCATCTACAGGGCATTTATATATTGCTTTCCTTAAGTCTTTCAGCATTTTCAGCCATCTGAAGCTTGTCAATGATCTCCTGAATATTACCATCAAGTATATAAGGAAGATTGTACATTGTAAGATTTATCCTGTGATCGGTCATCCTGCCCTGAGGATAATTGTATGTACGTATCTTCGCAGATCTGTCGCCGGTTGACACCATTGTCTTCCTGCGGTTCCCGATATCGTCCAGATATTTCTGATATTCAAGATTGTATAACCTGGTCCTCAATTCTTTCAGAGCCTTATCATAATTCTTGATCTGGGATTTTTCATCCTGACATGTCACGACAATCCCTGTCGGTATATGAGTCAGTCTGATTGCCGAATAGGTGGTATTGACTGATTGCCCTCCCGGACCTGATGAGCAATAGGTATCTTTTCTTATATCCTCATTTTTTATTTCAACGTCAAATTCCCCGGCTTCGGGGAGTACTACGACGGATGCGGCGGATGTGTGGATCCTTCCCTGTGTTTCAGTCTGGGGTACTCTCTGAACCCTGTGTACACCCGATTCATATTTCATTATACCAAATACTCCTTCTCCCGAAACAGAAAGCACAATTTCCTTGTAACCTCCGGCGGTTCCTTCGGTATAACGGTTAATATCAGCTTTCCAGCCTTTCAGTTCAAAGAACTTGGTATACATCCTTAACAGGTCGCCGGCAAAAATACTTGCTTCATCCCCTCCTGTACCGGCCCGTATCTCAATTACTGCATTCTTTTCATCCTCAGGATCAACAGGAATGAGAAGCAGCTTGATCTCCTCCTCCATTTCAGGGATCAGATCATTCAGCTTGTCCAGCTCTGTCTTTGCCATTTCCCGCATCTCATCATCCTTCTCGGTCGCAAGCATTTCTTTTGCACCTGCAATATTCGAAAGAGTAAGTTTGTATTTTTCATACGCCTCAATTATCGGCTGAAGCTCTTTGTATTCCCTGTTTAAAGCTATATAACGTTCCATATCCGAGAGTACCTCCTGCTGTGTAAGCAGTTCTCCCACCTCAATAAAGCGCTGTTTTACACCATCGAGCTTTTCAAGAATAAGATTATTCGCCATGGTTCCCTGATTTCAGGGTGCAAAGATAATAAAAACGTGTAATGGTACAACGGTAAGGAGGAGTGAGGAAAAGAGGGGGGAGAGGTGAGAGATGAGAGATGAGCGGTGAGTGGTGAGGGATGAGAGATGAGCGGCATTGCAAGCCCTGGCTTTCTTTGATCGCCGTAAAAAAGTGAAGGTGGCAGCGAAGGCTTTTGAGTGATGAGATACGGGGATAAAGGGTATCAGTTATATTCAAATTTACCCTGTCCGGAATGAATTGTCAGTTTCTTTGTATCTGAAGGTTCAAAATGACCGATGACTTTTGCTTCGAGGTTAAAACCGGAGGCTATACCTATTATCTTATCAGCATTTTTCTGATCAGTATAGATCTCAAACCTGTGCCCCATATTAAAGACCTGGTACATCTCTTTCCAGCTGGTCCCGGATTGTTCATGAATTAACCTGAACAGCGGAGGCAGCGGAAAAAGGTTATCTTTTATTATATGAAGATCATCAATAAAATGGAGGATTTTTGTCTGTCCTCCCCCCGAACAATGAACCATTCCGTGGATCTCAGACCGCATTGATCCCAGTATCTCTTTGACAACAGGAGCATATGTACGGGTTGGAGAAAGAACAAGTTTACCTGCATTCATACCGGTACCTTCCACGGGATCGGTCAGTTTAAGTTTACCGGTGTAAACAAGATCCGCAGGAATGGATGAATCATAACTTTCGGGATATTTTTCTGCAAGATATGATCCGAAAACATCGTGTCGTGCTGAGGTCAGGCCATTACTACCCATCCCTCCATTGTATTCTTTCTCATAGGAGCTTCTTCCATAGGAAGCCAGACCGATTATTACATCACCCGGCCGGATATTGTCATTTGAGATAATATCTGACCTTTTAAGTCGCGTGATCACTGTCGAATCCACAACAATGGTACGGACCAGATCACCGATATCGGCTGTTTCACCTCCCGTCGACCAGATACCTATACCCATATCACGCAAGTCCTGAAGTATCTCCTCCGTCCCATTAATGATGGCTGAGATCACTTCGCCGGGAATCAGTTTCTTATTCCTGCCTATAGTGGACGAGATCATTATATTATCAACAGCACCTGCACAAAGAAGGTCATCGAGGTTCATCACAATGGCATCCTGTGCAATACCTTTCCATACAGACATATCTCCTGTCTCCTTCCAGTAAACATAAGCAAGTGATGATTTTGTTCCTGCTCCGTCGGCATGCATTATATTACAATATTCAGGATCACCTCCCAGCAGGTCGGGTACTATTTTGCAGAAAGCTTTCGGAAAAAGTCCCTTGTCAATATTTCTGATAGCAGCATGTACATCTTCCTTCTGTGAAGAAACTCCTCGTAAATCATATTTCGATTTTTCCGGCATTACACAAATTTGTAGGTTAAATATAAGAACTTAAACAGAGAGTTATTTTTCGGATACCCAGATAATTGACTGTTTAAGGAGTTTTCTGAAATTAGTATTTTCGAAAGTTGGTGCATCATGCCCGCTCTGCAGGACTACTACGCGTGATTTTCCGTATTCCTTCGCCCAGCCGATAGTTGGTGTACTGCTTGGTTCATCCGTTATGAGCAAAGGTGTAACATTTTCTGCTACATAATATCCCTTATATGTTTCATCGAATATATCAAAGTCGGGAACTCCCAGGGCTACCGGATGGTTTGGATTTACATTTTTTACCCTGAAATTCAGATCATGTATATATGAACATGCCGGATATTCTTTACCGTTTATGGTAGTTGGCTTATGGAAATATTTCCCTCCTATGATATTCCAGTACTCAGGCCAGTCGTCAAAGGCACAGATGCTGTGATGAAGCGCCACTACAGGCTTCCCGCTGCGGATGCAATCAGCGAATATTTCTTTCTGATCATCACTAATAGTCTGCCACATATGATAGAAAACCAGAACATCGTACCGGTCCCTGTTTTCAGTTCTGAACATTTCGTATGCTCCGGGCAGTTCAGCAATTTTCCAGGTTATATCAGGACCAAGGCTGTTAAGCATTTCATTGAACTGCCCGGTTTTATATCCATGTCCGCCTGTAATAACAAGTATTCTGACTGATCCCGAGGGATTTGCAGCAGGAAGCGAAATAGATATGATAATTGCTAAAAACAAAGAGCAAATTATGGCTTTCATGATCCTCCAGATTGAATATGACTTCTTACTTTCTAACTATCTGCTTCTCACTAATTCCCTCACCCCTCACTCCTCATCCCTCGCCTCTCATATCTCACCTCTCATATCTCATCTCTCACCTCTCATCGCTCACCTCTCATCGCTCATATCTCATCTCTCGCCGCTCACCTCTCACCTCTCACTTCTTCACCGGTTCATAATCCGTCCTGAGTACCCTGAATTCGGTACGGCGATTTATCTGGTGAGCTATTTCTTTCTGTTCATCGCTTGCGAGTGAGTTTATAAATTGTTCTGTGAGTGTAGTACCGGTTTTAAGGAATGGTGACTGAGCGGCTATTTCATCATCCACAATTTTCGGGCTTGATTCGCCGTAACCTTTTGCTGCCAGTCTTTCGGGTTCAATGCCTTTATCGATAAGATATTGGACAACTGACTGGGCTCGTTTCTGTGAGAGCTCGAAGTTATATTGTTCTGTATCGCGGGAGTCAGTATGTGACATCAGTTCAATAGTGACATTAGGATTATCGATAAGTGTCTCAACCAGTTTGTCGAGAGAAACCATTGATTCGGGTCTCAGGTCCCATTTATTGAAGTCATAGAAAATATTGGGCAGTTCTATCGGCTGGTCGATTGCGGTAAGGAGGATAGTAACCATAAAATCGCGGCTTTTCTCCTGTCCTTTTGTAGTTTCTTTTTCTTTCCCGTTAAGGAATCCTTTTTTGGAAGCCAGGAAGATATAATCAACATCAGGTTTAAGAGCAAATTTGAAATCACCTCCCGTACCTGTTTCGGCCTGCAGGTTGGATCCGTCACTGGCTATCAGCTGAACGGTGGATCCCTGAATAGGTGCTCCTGATTTTTCATCCTTGACCAAACCCGTAACATTGAATCTTAACGGAGGAAATTCAAATGAATAGAGTTCATCGTTACCCCTTCCCTTACGTGTTGAGCTGAATATACCGCGTTCATTTTCATTTTCAAATACAATCCCGAAATCATCTGCCGGGCTGTTTATCGGAGATTTCATGTTCTGAACATTCCATGATCCGTCGGGCTGTGCAGTTGCTTTGAATATATCAAGTCCACCCATCCCTATCAATCCGTCAGATGAAAAATATAATGTTGTCTCATCCCTGAGATAAGGAAAAAGTTCATCACCACTTGTATTTATATCAGGTCCAAGGTTTTCCGGATCGGACCATGATTGTCCGGTTGCGGTGCGCGTTACTTTCCAGATATCTTTCCCTCCGGATCCGCCAGCCATATCCGAAACAAAATAGAGTGTCAGCCCGTCTGATGTCAGTGCCGGATGTGCAGCAACAAGAGAATCGGGAAGTATTTCGAGCTTTTCAGGTTCGCTCCAGCTATCTCCTGAACTTTTAGAGAACATGATCACACAACCTTTTTCCTCCCTCTTTCCTGCTTCACACCTGGTAAAATACATCTCCCTGTAGTCCGATATAATAAAAGGTGTGCCATCTTCAAATTCGCTGTTGATAACATCCACCGGTACCGGAATACTCCATTTTGATTTTTTGTCCAGCCTGCTTTCAAATATATCAGTAAAACCCTGTCCTGTTGCACCATGTGTCTTATTCCCTGCAGCATCATCTCTTGATGATGTGAAATAAATAACTCCGAAATCATCTCTCCCGAAAGCCGGGCTGAAATCAGCATCCCGTGAATTAAGTTCTTTCAGTTCTTCAACCTTATAAGCTTCGGGGTTTCTTTCCCACTCAAGAGCGAGTTCACAAGCCCTGATCTCCTGATCGGCTTTTGCATCTGCAGGAGCTATCTGTTTATAATTCCTGAACTCTTCAATAGCCTGCTGGTATTTTCCATTCTTTTTCAGGGTTGATGCAAGCCAGAATTGTGCTTCGGGGCGTGAAAAAGCTGATTTGACTGCCAGCTTATACCAGGTCTCTGCATTCCTCGGATCATTAACCATCCTGTAACATTCAGCTATCATGAAAATATATTCTGCCCTCGATTCCTTATCAGACTTTTTTGTCTTTGAATATGTATTCTTGAATTCATCGACCGCATCAAAGTATTCACCTGCGTTATATGCATCATAGGCTCTTTCACTCCTTCTCTTCTGGGCAGAGGAATCCTGGATTGTAAATAATAACAATATAGTAAACAGGACAATAAATCTTTTCATGATATCCTTACCGATTTGACCATAAAAATAATTAAATTAATAAGATGGGCGCTAATAACAAACGGCAGGTTCGAATAATTATTATTGAATTGAAGGGCATTCCATGGAATGGATGCAGGGGCATCCCATGGAATGCATGCAGGGGCATTCCATGGAATGCATGCAGGGGCATTCCATGGAATGCCCCTACGGATATATCAACATATGATAATATATCTATCTGGTGAAAAGCAACTCCCTGTATTTTGGAAGAGGCCAGATCTCATCATCAACAATAAGCTCCAGTTTGTCAATATGATTACGTATATCCTCAAGATAAGGCTTTACTTTCTTCTCATACGTAATTGCCTTATCATACGGGTCTTCAATTATATTGGCTTTCTTCCTTTCCTCAATCATCTGATGTACTTTTCTCCTGATATTCGAAATATGACCGGAAATAGTTATTATCATTTCCTTATCTGTTGAAGCCATCTTTTCATACTCTGCATCGCCGAATACTTCTCTTAGTCCTTTTACATTTCCCAGCAGCGTATTCATATAACTTATGGCAGTGGGCACGATATGATTGATTGCCAGGTCTCCCAGAACTCTTGCTTCGATCTGGACTTTTTTCGTGAACTTTTCAAATTCAACTTCACAGCGGCTTTCAAGTTCTTTTTCGCTGAATATACCTGAATCGACAAGTACTTTTTTTCCTGCGGGATTCATATAACATCTGATCGATTCGGGAACACTGGTGATATTACATAATCCTCGTTTAACCGCTTCCGCATGCCACTCCTTACAGTAATTATCACCTTCGAACAATACTTTCCGGGATGACTGGATATATTTCTTGATAACCTGGAAAATAGCTTCGTCCTTATTTCTACCCTTCTTCATAATTAGGTCAACTTCTTTCTTGAAATTTTTGAGCTGAGTTGCCACAGCCGCATTCAGGGCGATCATTGCTGCACCACAGTTTGCAGATGAACCTACTGCCCTGAACTCAAACCTGTTACCTGTAAAGGCAAAGGGGGAGGTACGGTTACGGTCAGTATTATCGAGAAGTATCTCAGGTATCTTTCCAATACCCAGCTTAAGTTCCGTTTTCTGCTCAGGTGTCATCTTTTTATCTGTCACCTTGCTTGCTATTTCTTCCAGCATATTTGTCAGATAAGATCCCAGGAATACGGAAATTATTGCAGGAGGTGCTTCATGACCACCAAGACGGTATGAATTGGATTCATTCATTACCGATGCACGTATTATTTCGTTACTGTCGTGAACAGCTTTAATAACATTCACAAGAAATGTAAGGAACTGAAGGTTTGATTTCGGGTTCTTTCCGGGTGAAAGGAGGTTTACACCGGTGTTTGTAGCCAGTGACCAGTTATTATGTTTCCCTGATCCGTTTATACCGGCAAATGGCTTTTCGTGAAAGAGAATTCTGAAGCGGTGTCTCCGTGCAATTCGTCTCATAATATCCATCAGAAGCTGATTATGATCAACTGCAAGATTAACTTCTTCATGAATCGGTGCACACTCAAACTGGTTAGGTGCTACTTCATTATGGCGTGTTTTAATTGGAATCCCGAGCTTATGTGCTTCACATTCAAAATCCTTTATAAAACACATGACCCTTTCAGGTATTGATCCGAAATAATGATCTGATAACTGCTGGTCCTTTGACGACTGATGCCCCATTAATGTTCTGTCTGCCAGAACAAGATCGGGTCGTGCATAATATAATGCTTCATCAACAAGAAAATATTCCTGTTCTGATCCAAGTGTAGCAAATACTTTATTGACATCCTTATCGAAGTACTGACATACTTCAACAGCTGCTTTGTCCAGTTCTGACAGAGCTTTCAGCAAAGGTGCCTTGTAATCCAGAGCTTCACCTGTATAGGAAACAAAAATTGTCGGGATACAAAGGGTTGTACCTACAATGAATACAGGAGAGGAAACATCCCATGCAGTATATCCGCGTGCTTCAAATGTATTCCTGATCCCTCCGCTTGGGAAGCTTGATGCATCCGGTTCTGACTGTACAAGCACTTCTCCCGAGAAATTTTCCACCATATGACCGTTATCTCCCATCTCAAGAAATCCGTCATGTTTCTCTGCAGTTCCGTCTGTAAGCGGATGAAACCAGTGTGTGAAATGTGTCGCACCATTTTCAAGTGCCCATGCCTTAAGACCAATAGCTACCTGCTCGGCTTCCTGCCGTGTAAGTGACTTGCCTTCGTTAATAGCTCTTTTCAAAATCCTGAAAGCCTCCTTTGAAAGATAGTGCTCCATCTTATGCATGTTGAATACATTGGAACCAAAATATTTTGATACATCCTTCGCCGGAGTTTCCGTTACCACAGGTTCTCTCTTGAAAACCTCTTTGAGTGCACTAAATCTTAAATCTGCCATCTTTTTTGTAATTTTGCTGTAAAAATATACTTTTTTTTAATTACACCCCCTGTTTTTTATAATATTTTTTAATTTATCTATATTTTTACCAACATACCCCCTCTTTCAGGAGGGGTCATCCTAGCTTTTAGTGCTTTTTTGCCAAATCTGCAAGATAGTCCATTTAGCATATAATATGCCATTTGGCAAAACCCAATGATCAGATTGCTGTGACACTTAAAAGGAATTTTTTCTGAACAGTGCCGATGCTGAAAATTTCCCTGCTCTGTTCAGTATTAAATCACTGAGACTTTATTAGCCTTTTGTTTTGTCGAATTTTGTTATATTTGTCGCCTGTATTTTAAAAAGTTCAAATTATTAATCCATAAACAATATTTTTAATGTCAGCCATTCAGTTTTTAAGGGAAAAAGCAGGTGTATTTGTTGCAGTCGTTATAGGGATCTCTCTTTTCCTTTTTGTTGTAAGTGATTTTTTTGGAGGAGGAAGAGGACAGAGACTGCAGGCAAAAAAATATTACCAGATAGGTGAAATTGCAGGAGAATATATTTCGTACCAGGATTTTGAAGAGAGAGTCCAGAGCATGTTTGAGATTTACAAATTATCCGGTTCGACATCTATTGATGAAGCAACCGCCGAATCGATAAGGGAACAGGTCTGGCAACAAATGGTAAGAGAACACATCCAGGACAAACAATACAATAAACTTGGAATAGGGATCAGTGCTGAAGAAACAGAGGAAATGGTTCTGGGCAATAATCCTCATCCCATTGTTCAACAATTATTTACAGATCAGTCTACCGGGATCTTCAACAAATCTTTCCTGGTTAATTTCCTTAAGCAGACTGAATCGGATGAGACAGCCAACCGTTACTGGTTATTTTTTGAAGATGAGATTGTGAATGAAAGGATGAGTGCAAAATATAACAATCTTGTTTCAAAGGGATTATATGTGACATCACGTCAGGCTGAGTTTGATAAGCTGGTTTCCGCACCGACAGTTGATTTCAGTTATATAATGAAGAACTATGCTCAGATCCCCGACTCAATGGTCACGATTTCAAAAGCTGATATTGAATCCTATTATTCGAAGAACAAGGAAAGATACCGTAGAAATGCTCTCAGGAATATTGAATATGTGGCATTTAATATTGCACCTTCGGAAGAAGATAATAAACAGACCGAAGAATGGATTTTGAAGACCCGTGATGAATTTGCTACAGCAACAGATCCGGTTCAGTTTATAAACCTGACTGCCGATTCGAGGTATAACAGCTTTTTCGTTCCTTTGAATGATATACCTGAAAACCTTCGTGATTTTGTAAAGAAAGAAGACAGGAATGAGATTTTCGGCCCGTATCAGGAAGATGGTTCGTTCAAAATTGCCAGGCTGATTGAAGCAGCCGACAGGCCTGATTCAGTACATGCCAGACATATACTCCTTTCGCCAAACCAGACAAGGAATCTCGCAAAAACAAAAGAAGCAGCAGACAGTCTCATCAAGCTTATTAAATCAGGTTCTAAATTTGAAGTGCTGGCCATGACGAATTCGGAGGACCAGGGTTCGGCACAGATCGGCGGTGACCTTGGATGGTTCCGTGAAGGTATGATGGTAGCTCCCTTTAATAATGCATGCTTTACTGCAAAGAAGAATGAGATTGTCACCGCTGAAACAAATTATGGTATACATATTATAGAAGTGCTCGAAAAGTCAAAGAATTCGAGGAAATATAATATAGGTATAGTAGACAGGAAAATAATTCCCAGTTCGACCACAAATCAGAAAATATACAGCGATGCAAGTCAGTTTGCAGGTACAAACAATACATATGAAAAGTTCAACAGTGCCATATCGGAAATGGGACTTAACAAGCTCATGGCCAATGATGTTTCACCCCAACAGAAGACACTTCCGGGTCTTGAGAATCCCCGCAGTCTTATCATATCTCTCTTTTCAGCTGAAGAGGGGAATATAGTTCTGGATAATAACCAGCAGGCAGTCTTTGAGATTGGTGATAATTATGTAGTTGCTTACTGCACCAGGATACAGGAAGAAGGTATAGCACCACTTAATGCTGTTGAAAATGAAATAAGATTTGCCCTGTTAAGAGACAAAAAAGCTGAGGTCATCTCTGAGGAGTTTACAAAAATCAATCTGGAAGGTAAGAGTCTTGATGACCTTGCCGGTTCAATGGGTCTGGGTATTCAGGAAGCAACGGGAGTAACTTTCAGATCATACACAGTTCCGGGTATCGGTACTGAGCCTGCGCTTGTTGCAGCAGCCTCTGCTGCCAGACAGGGCACTATTGCCGGTCCTGTTAAAGGCAATAATGGCGTCTTCATGCTTTTCGTTAACAGCATTGCAACATCTGAAGGTCAGGATCTGAAACAGGTTCAGGAAAATCTGGCGGCTTCATTTCAGATGAGGGGAGGTTACGAAGCTTATGAAGCACTTCGCAAAGGAGCTCAGATCGTTGATAAGAGGTATAAGTTTTATTAGCAGATAATTAAATGTCTCACTCCGTCTGAAGGCGGGGCGGGTATATTAGAGACTTTCTGTTTATCGTAACGACCCCTGCCCCGCCTGAAGCGGGGCTGCCCCCTGGAAGGGGGCTAAATCCCTGCAATTGAGATAATTTTACTA
>CAYQZL010000117.1:7368-13496 GCA_964421975.1 uncultured Rikenellaceae bacterium | reverse complement strand
CACCCTATCCTACACTCTTTCCCTACACGACGCTCTTCCGATCTTGGATTATAGCTAAATAACTTTCCCATCCTTTCAAAGGAGGGGAAACTTTTATACCCAAAACTTCTTAGCTGACGGCTATGCGCTTCGCGAGATCGGCTCACTTCGTTCGTCAATCTGCGCTTATCATTTAATTTAGTACTTTTGAAATAATAATAGAACGAAATGGACAGATACATCTGTGAAAATGTATATGTACCTCTCCGCTCAGGGCCGTCTCACAAATCGGAGATGCTCAGTCAGGTACTGTTCGGAGAGAAATATCATATTCTTGATCATTCCGGGCACTGGATAAGGATTGAAACAGTATTTGACAATTATACCGGCTGGATAGACAGGAATCATCTTCAGCAGACACACGAGACAGATGATACAAGGGGACTTGTACTGAACAGGTCATTACTTTGTTACAAGAAAGACAAAACAAAACTTGTGCTTGAAGCAGGATGTGAGATTTATGATCCTGACTTTACCGGCAAGTCATTTACAATCGGGAATGACAGTTATACCACCTGCGGGGAATTCAGTTTCAGTTATGTATCAGGTTCTGATTCACTCGCAGATATCTCGATGAGATTCATAAACAGTCCGTATATCTGGGGTGGCCGTGTCCCATCCGGTATAGATTGTTCGGGATTTACCCAGCTTGTATATAAGCTGTATGGCAGGTCCATACCCCGTAACAGCTGGATGCAGGCAGAGATCGGGGAACCTGTGAATTTCCTTGAAGAAACGAAGCCGGGTGATCTTGTATTTTTCGATAATGAAACCGGAAGGATCTCGCATGTCGGGATGATTATATCAAGAGGTCTGGTCATTCATGCATCCGGCAGGGTAAGGATAGATCCCATAGATCACCAGGGAATTTTCAAACAGGAGCTTGGTGCGTATTCGCATCGTTTGAGGACGATACGCAGGGTGGTATGATGCGGTAGTGCACGACCGCACAACCGAAAGCTTTCGCTGAAGCTGCGGCCAACAAAGCACAACAAAAAAAGCTGTCCCACCGGTTGGCGGACAGCTTTTTTATAAACTTATTTTTAGTCTATTGTCCGTTTCCGGTCATCAGTTTGTTAAAAGTAAGTTCAAGAGCAGAGATCGGCCATATATATGTCGGATCTGTCGGATTAACAGATGAAATATTTCCCATACTTCCTCCATCTTTCCCCGGAATAGTAAGACTCAGTCTCATAAGGTCCATATTACGGATCCCTTCACCAAGAAATTCGATATTTCTTTCCTTCAGAATTGCAGCATAGAAAGCATCAGCATTGGCGAAATCTGCCTGCTGATATGCTCCAGCAGAAAACGATCTGGTTCTGACTGCATTAAGGAGCTGAACAGCTTCGGCGGTAACACTGTTTCCTGCTCTTACCAGAGCTTCGGCACGGTTAAGTAGTACTTCTGCGTACCTTATCACCGGTGAATAATTTGAATGAGATGTATAATCAGTGAATTTCGAGATATAATAATTTCCCCCTACGAATTCAAGACTCGTTTTTCTAATATCAGCGTCATCCATTGAACTTAATGTATATCCCGCAGCTGTATTCAGGTAATATGATTCCGTTGCACCTGAGAAAAAGTAGCTTGGAAGGCTGTTCTGTGAACCAGGATTGTCCGTGGTTGCATGAGGCATAGAAAAAATAGATTCTTTTGAGGTATATGGAGTCTTCCATATTTCTGTAAACGAAGGATTGAGTTCAAATGCCACTCCCGTCGGTGCAGAGAACTTACCTCCTGAAAAAGCAACTATTTTTGCTGATTCTGTCCCAACTGCCGCCCAGTTTTGCATGTGAAGATATACTCTGGTCTTGTAGGCAATAATTGAATTTTTATGAATCCTTGTGGTATTAAGCTGGTCTGTGGTATAATTTGCTATAGCCATTCCTTCAGCATCATTAAGATCCTTAAGGATCTGAGCATAAACTTCAGCTACAGTACTTCTGGCCAGATCACTGTTTTCGGATGAGGTTTCTGCGATCAGTCTGAGAGGCAATCCCGGATTACTACCATTACCCATATTAAAGGGTTTAGCATATAACTGAAGGAGGCTGAAATAAGAAATAGCCCTGAGCGTATATGCCTCGCTTGTGTATTGCTTATACTCAGCTTCAGTTATTACTCCTGCCAATTTTCCTTCATCCCACGCCTTTTTCAGGCCGTCAAGGAAAATATTTATGGTATTAATAGTATTGTAACCGGCAGCCCAGAGATTCTGGACTTCATTTGTTGATGTAATTACAGAATGGTTCCATGTGGCATAGCATGTTACCAGGTTGGAACTTTTCGGAATGAAATTATCACATCTTACATCATTATATACGAAGTACCTTCCTCCGAAGAACTGGGCGGTTTTCATTGCATCGTACATTCCATTAACCTGAGCCACAATTCTCTCCTTTGTTTCAAATACGGTAAGGCTTGACAATGATGTCAGGGGTACCGGATCAAGATATTCCTGTGAACACCCGATTGAAAGCAGAAGGGCGAGACCTATTGAAAATTTATATATGTTTCTCATATCAGTATTTTTAACAGATTAAAAATTAACGCTTAAGCCAACCGTCCATGTTCTTGCCTGCGGTGCTGTATTCCTGTCAACACCGGGGGTAAGGTTAGCATCACCGTTGGTGGATACTTCAGGGTCGGAACCGGAATATTTCGTAAGCACGAATGCATTGAACAACTGCGCATACATTCTGATCTTTTCGATCTTTGTGGCAACTGGTAAGGATTTGAATGTATACCCTGCAGAGATAGTTCTTACTTTCACGAAATCACCTCTTTCGATATTCTCAGAGATCGGTATGGCTGATCCATTGGATACATTATCACCCCACACCGGTTTCGGAATTTTTGTTTCGTCACCTGATTTTTCCCATGCAGTTTCAAATACCTCAACTGAATTGTTCCAGAATCTTTGGTCCCTAAGACCTGCCTTTGATCCACAATAAAGGTCAAAATCAAATGCATAGGTAAGATTAAGAGCCATATCAAAACCAAGATAAGTGAGATTATTATCCAGTCCTCCGAAATACTTGGGCAGAGGTGAACCCATTATCTTGCCATCACCAGCCAGGGTTATCTGAGGTGCAACCCCGGAACCGTCCTTGTAATTCCATCTTGTTGCAGCAGGATTCTCATGGGAATAAGTAACTTCCTTTCCTGCTTTGTTCACAAATATTCTCCTTCCGGTCTGAGGATCAACACCTCTGGTTTCAACGGCAAAAAGATTACCGATCGGCTGTCCGACAACAGTCCTGTTTGTCGTTTCCAGTCCTCCTGTGGTACCTACAAGATAATCAATCCCCGGAGCAAGAGCGGTCACTTCATTTTTCAGAGTACTGAAATTAAAAGTAGTCGTCCAGGTAAACCTCGGGGTTGAGAAATTATATGAGGTAAGTGTAAGTTCAAGACCGGTATTGAACATTGAACCTATGTTTTGAGGAATTGTTCCCCCCGGAATACCCTTGGAAGGTGTCTGCTGAACACTCAGAATAAGACCATTTATATTATTGTAATACCAGTTAATTTCAGCCTGGATCTTATCTTCCAGAAGTCCGAAGCTCAGACCTGCGTCATATTTGTCACTTGTTTCCCACTTAAGTGCCGAATTACCTATCTGTGAAAAAGCCAGAGTGGGAACATCAGCATACAGTCCTGCTCCATAGAGGTACAAAGAGCTGAAATTACCGATACCTGACATATTACCAACTCGGCCGAAGCTGGCTTTAAGACGTATATCGGAAAATACTGATCCGAGAGCATCATTAATAAATTGCTCATTTGAAGCATTCCACATGACTGATGCACCTCCGAATGTACCCCACTTATTACCTTTTGAGAGTCCTGAGAAGGCATCACGACGTACACTACCTTCAATATAATACTTCCTGTTATAGTTAAAATTAATCCTGCCGAAGTACGATATGAAATAGTTTTCTCCTATGCTTCCACCACCCATATCCGGTTCCACCCATGAACCCTGGTAAACTGTGAAGAATGGATCAGAAACATTATATTTTGAGGCTGTCCACTGAACACTTTTGGTATATTGCTCTTCAGCTCCTGCAAGTAATCCAAGATTGAATTTTTCAAGAAGTGTGACATTATAGTTCACCGTATTGGTCCAAGTCCATCTTTTTGGCCTGTCGAATGAGTTCCATGCATCACCGTTATCTGAATATCCGTCTCCTGTCAAAGGTGTAAAGAATTCAACTGACTCAGACGCTAGATTATCAATACCATATACAGTTTTCAATGTAAGTCCTTTTATCGGTTCTATGCTTCCGGAAAGTGTTGCGAGAATCCTGTCTGTCTCGTTGGTAAACTTACACAGATCAATTACCGGAGCAGGATTATAGTATGAAACACCCGTCAGACCAGTAGCCATAGTGCCGATTGCCGCTCCGTTTATATTGTAAGAACCATCAGCTTTATAAGGACCAAGGATAGAAGGCAGAACAAATGCCAGACGGGCAGCTCCTGCAGTAGAGAAGTCCGATCCTGTGTTGGGTGATACGTTATATCCATTTGTATAGGCGATATTTGCAGCCAGAGTAATCCATTTATTCAGCTTATGATCAATATTCAACCTTGCATTTTTCCTTGTATATGAACTCTTGCGGATCATTCCTTCCTGATTGGTGTATCCAACTGAAAGGAAATAACTTGTTGTAGGAGTTGATCCTGAAAATGTAACTGCATGGTTCTGCTGAAATCCTTTCTGATAAACAAAATCAGCCCAGTCGGTATCTATATTCTTTCCGTTTGCATCTGTAGCATACTTAAGAACAGTTGATGATCCTGCATTTGCGAGAGCTTTGTTCTTATGGGAAAGATACTGCTGAGCATTCATTACATCAAAAAGATTATAAGGTGCCGTATACCCCACATATCCGTCATATGTAACATTTGTCTTGGCACCGGTACCACGTTTTGTAGTGATTATGATAACACCATTGGCTGCCCTGGATCCATACAAGGCAGTAGCTGATGCATCCTTCAGAATATCCATCGATTCAATATCGGAAGGGTTAATGTCGGATAGTGCGTTGGCAAATGAATAAGTTTGTGATACATCACCCGAGAATATCGGTACCCCATCAACAACAATAAGCGGATACGAGCTTCCAGTTATTGAATTAAATCCCCTGATACGTATAACAGGAGGATTATTAAGGGCTCCGTTTGGCATGGTGATGGATACGCCTGCAGCTTTGCCCTGTAATGCCTGGTCGAAACTTTGCACAGGCACATTTCTGATGGCATCAGCCTTAACCGATGACACAGCACCGGTTATATCCCGTTTCTGCGCAGTACCATAGGCCACCACCACAACTTCATCGACATTATAAAGGTCCTGCCTCAAAACAACATTGATACTTGTTCTTCCCTGAACAGGCTCTTCATGTGTTACAAAGCCGATAAAACTGAATACAAGGGTTTGTGCACCGGCAGGTACTGCCAGCGAATACTTGCCGTCAGCACCTGTGATGGCACCAATTGTCGTCCCTTTTACAGTAATGTTAACACCGGGTAACGCAAGACCGTCCTCTGAGCCGGTCACTGTTCCCGTGATCTGAACTGTTTGTGCCATAACAAGAGCACCTGTTATTAGCAACAGTGTAATAAACATCAGGATTCGTTTCATAAATATGAATTTAGGTTAATTGATATTAATCGCGCCCCTAATATATTTAAATAATCAATATGAAAACGTTACAGCTGTTTTTTTTTGACTAATCGATTTCGGCTTTCATCAATGAATTCCTTGATTAGAGTATAAAATTCTCAACAGTTTGATTTAGAACATTTAATTATTTCATTCGAAAAAGAATTCATGTTAACAATCAGGTTTGCAATAACATATTAAGTGTCATTCAGTAGGATGCGGATTATCACAATGGTTCTTAACCACATAGCGGCGGTCTGTTTATAGAATGTGCCTTTTTCTTCTTTACCCGGCCACGGAGGGATGTAATATTTTCAGATCGCACCTACGGCGCTTTAGGGTGGTGGGTGGGTGCACGTTGTTCTATAAACAGTAAGCGCCTACGGCGCTAAAAACCATCATCAGAAGA
>CAYQZL010000117.1:0-7268 GCA_964421975.1 uncultured Rikenellaceae bacterium | reverse complement strand
GCGAAATGTTTGTTTTTCATGAAATATCTCACGGATTTCAGCCGCATAGCGGCGACCTATTTGTAGCACGTGCAACATTCCATGGATTTCAGCCGCGTAGCGGCGATCTGTTTATTGTACGTGAAACATTCCAAGGATCTCAGCCGCGTAGCGGCGGTCTGTATATAGAATAAGCCTATCTTTTTTTTCCTAACCCCGGAGGGATGTAACATTTTCAGACCGCACCTACGGCGCTTTTGTGTGGTGGATGGGTCCACGTTGTTCTATAAACAGTAAGCGCCTACGGCGCTAAAAACCATCATCAGAAGAATATAGCCGCCTAACGGCGAAATGTTTGTTTTTCATGAAATATCTCACGGATTTCAGCCGCATAGCGGCGATCTATTTGTAGCACGTGCGACATTCCATGGATTTCAGCCGCGTAGCGGCGACCTATTTGTAGCACGTGCGACATTCCATTGATTTCAGCCGCATAGCGGCGGCCTGTTTATAGCAAGGTTATTCTACATCCCGCGAGCCGCGGAGCGGCTCAATAACAATAAAAGGTTGCCATAAAAAGGCAACCTTTTATAATATTTGAAAATATTCACCTGATCTATTTACAGTTCATTCTGTTCCATATTCGGATTGGAATCTATTTCCTGTTTCGGGATCAGGAATGTGAAATTCTTGTCACCTGCAGCAAAATAACCTGCAGCATTCCAGAGCGAGCTAGTGTGTCCGAGATTTTCCCTGTTGAGCTCAAGATTCAAACGCTTGAGGTCAAAGAAACGGGATCCCTCACCCCAGAGTTCACATCTCCGCTGCATAAGTATTTCCTGTAGCAGAGTCTCTCCTGCAGAGGTGCTCATAACATATGACGGATCTCTTTTTGATACAAGATCGAACAATACCTGCTGTGCTTCCGTGTCTCTTCCACCCAGACGGGCTATTGCTTCAGCTTCGATAAGAAACATCTCTGCTGATCTCATATACAGGTAGTCATTCGTCCAGTTTGACTGGCTTGTTGCATCATAGCCGCCATTACCGGTGAATTTCTTACCAACCCTCGGTTTGCCTGCGATGGTCCTGAATGTTTTCTTACGCTCATCAGTATCACTCATGTAATCATATACTGCCGTGCTGGCAAGTTTATGATTTCCAAGAGTGGCATAACCTCCGAAATAAGGATCGATGTGTGAAAAACATGAAGCATAGCTGGTCTGCTGTTCTGTTATGACAACAGCTCCCCACATCCATTCGGTATTGTCAGCCTTGTTCCATCCGTAACCATACTTGGTTGGAGGAACCAGAGCATGGCCCGTTCGTGCAGCTTTTGCCATTTGTTCGGCAGTTGCATACTGTCCTGTAGTCAGAGCTACACGTGCCTTTATACCCTGTGCAACTCTGAGGTTGATTTCAGAAACATTCACACGGCCATACGTTGAAGCTGTAAAAAGAGCTATTGCATCATCAAGATCTTTGTTTATCTGAGTATAAACATCTGCAACAGATGATCTGGCTTTTCCGTCCTGAGTAGGTTCCGTATATATGGGAATGCCAGGATGTGTATTTGCTCCTCCCTGTTCATACCTCTTTGCATATAGCTGAACAAGCTGATAAAAACTGAATGCTCTGTATGTAAGGGCATTACCCTTTATGAATTGTACCCTCCCCGCATTCAGGGCTGCATCAGAAGCATTGTCAATATTGGCAAGAATGATATTTGCATTATCAACAATATCGTAATAATATGACCATACCCATTCAACATTTGCCGAGTTGATATTCCTGTGATCAATGTACTGATACCATGAAACAAACCACCCGTAACCGCGTTCACTCTGGTAATAGTCTTCACCAAGAAGGTCAACTGCGATATCAACGGATTTCTGACCAAATTTGTCATGAGCGCCATAGAAAGCATAAGTTGACCTGTGTATACCATGGAGAAGAGTATGGTTTCCGCCGACTGTTGAAAGCAGATCCTTTTCAGCAAGACTGGAAGTAGGTACTCTCTCGAGGTAGTCTTTCTCACATCCTGCAATAACAAACAGGATTGCAATTATATTCAGTAAAAATAATTTTTTCATTTTCAGTTCCGATTAGAAAGTTAAATTGAGTCCGACACTTACAATCCTGCTGGGCACATATGTAAAGTCAGCTGTTCCTGCAAAAGACTGTTGAGGATCCATTCCCTTGCGCTTGCAAAGTAATCCCAGGTTATCACCTGAAACGAATACATTTAGAGCAGACATATCAAGTTTCTGTGAGATTGAAACAGGGATTCTGTATGAAAGTGTGATATTCCTTAAAGAAAGGTAGCTTGCATCTATTAGGTAACGTGATGAAGCGGCAGTTCCTGCGGTATAATTGTTCTGCAGTCGTGGAACATCTGTCTTATCACCCTGTTTCTGCCAGCGCTTAAGGATATCAGAGGACCAGTGCGAACCAAAAGCACCTGTATGCATCAATGATGCCCAGTTTGAATCATAAAAATCGCCTCCAAGAGAATATGTAACAAGTGCAGACAGTTCAAAACCCTTTATTGAAAGTGTATTTGTTATACCTCCGTATAAATCAGGAATTGAAGAGCCTACATAATAATAACTGGCTGCATTCTGATCTTTTGTAGTTTCACGGCCGGTTACTTCACCCTCTGTATCTTTAATGTCCTTGTAGAACAATATGCTGCCATCTTGAGAATCCACACCTGCAAACTCTCTCAGCCAGAAATCATATATAGAATGTCCTTCCGATAGTTTCTTTGTTCCGGATATAATTTCCTGTGGTTTGCCATCAGTACCAAGAGGCATTTTTGTTATTTTATTATTATAGGATGTGGCATTGATCTCCATATTCCATCTGAGAAGGTTTCCCTTAAGAATATCTATTCCGAGGGTGGCTTCAATCCCTTTATTGCTCATTGAACCTATATTCTGCCAGTTTGATGATATCCCTGTCGACTGAGGCAAAGGCACACTGAACAACAGGTTACTGGAGTTACGGATAAAATATTCAACAGTTCCCGTAAAACGGTCCAGCAAAGTGAAATCAAGTCCGACATTGAGATTTGAGTTCTTTTCCCATTGCAGTTTTTTGTTTTCAAGCTGCGAATGCAATGCTCCGTTATAATTACCATTGTTTCTTCCGGAGATTGAGAAAAGACTCTGCCATCCGTAATAAGAACCGATATCATCATTACCCTGTTCTCCGAAGGATACTTTAAGTTTAAGATCATTTATCCAGGGCAGGTTTTCCATGAAGTTTTCCTGAGTTATTCTCCATGAACCTCCCAGTGACCAGAAATTACCCCATCTCACATCTGAATAAAATCTTGAAGAGCCATCTGTCCGGAATGAACCTGAAACATAATATTTGTCAGCGAAATTGTAATCTCCGCGGAAAAGATATCCTTCAATTGAATACTCATCGGAATAAGAACTGTTTCCTTCTGCCACAGAAGCAGCAACAAGTTCAGTTGTAGGTATTGTAAAGCCGGTTCTGGTTGCATACACGTTTGACCATAGGTATTCATAATTTTCATGACCGGCCAGCAAAGATACCCTGTGAGAACCGAATGTTTTTGTCCAGGTAAGTATTTCGTTGAGAGTATAAGAAATTACTTTTCTGTACTCTTTTGTCGAACGTCCTTTTACTGCTTCAGCATCTGCAAAAAGGTGGTTCTGATATGTGGTCAGGAAATAGTTTGAAAGGTCTGTATTATAAGATACCCTGAATTTAAAATCTTTCAGGAAAGTTACCTCGGTACCCAGTCTGGCTGAAAAGTTATTCAAAGCAGTTGATCTTTCATCCAGAGGAAGTGTGAGCATCAGGTTTGAATTTGGTGCATAAGGACGTGTATGACCGGCCCATTTATAAATACTGGAACCTCCTCCGAGATCGAACATCCTGTCGCCGTTACCGTCGAGAATTATTTCACCGTTTGCATCTCTCTGCCATATTGGATAAATGGGGCCCATCATTCTTCCGTAGTAGAACGGGTTGGTTGTATAGGTACCTTCTGCAAGGAATCCCTGCTGTTTGGATGTTCCTCCTGAAAGCACTGCATCCATTTTAAGCCATTTCTTTACCTGTGATTCAGCGCCGACTCTTCCGGTCAGACGTTTAAAATATGACCATTTGACCATACCTTCTTCGTTGAGGTTTGCAACAGAAGCATAGTATTTGCTTCTTTCATTTCCCCCGCTCAATGAAAGGTTATAATCCTGCCTGATCCCTGTACGTGCGAGATTCTTGTTCCAGTCGTCATAGTAAAGCAGTCTTGCATTCGGATTAAGCTTGCCGTCCAGACCAACCAGCTGGTCATTAGCCACATTGTAACTATTATAGTTTCCAAGTTTATTGACAATACCACTGGCCGTATTACCACTTGCGGTTGCAGCAGCATTTTCGGGAGTAAACTTGCTGGCTATGACCAGGGCGTTATACCACCCTTCCCACATGAGCTCGTAATAGTCCTGAACACTTACCCTGTCATATTCGGGAATTGCCCTGTTGACTGTTCCTACAGTTGCTTTGAAATTTATTGTTGACTGTCCGCTTGAACCTTTTTTCGTGGTAATGATTATCACACCATTTGCACCGCGTGCTCCATAAAGAGCAGCCGATGTTGCATCCTTCAGAACAGAAATTGATTCGATGTCGTTGGTGTTTATGGAGTTAAGGTTCCCGTCAAAAGGAGCTCCGTCAACCACATAAAGCGGAGAGCTTGATGCATTTACCGAACCTATTCCCCTGATCCTGATGTTTGCGCTTGACCCGGGTTGTCCTATACCGCCAGTAACCTGCACACCAGCCGCAACGCCTTCAAGTGCTTTAGCTGCAGAAGCTGTCTGGATCTTAACGATCTGGTCTGATTTTACAACTTCTGCCGAACCTGTATATGCAGTTTTGGTGGCTGTACCGTATGCAATAACAACAACTTCATCTACTGCAACCAGATCTGTTGCAAGTTCAACATTTATTGTTGTCCTGCCTTCTATCAGAACTTCCTGGTCTGTCATTCCTATAAAGGAAAAAACCAGGGTAGTGGCATTCGCAGGAGCTGTCAGCTGATATCTTCCGTCTGCTCCGGTAATGGCTCCAATTGTGGTACCTTTTACCGTTACATTAGCTCCAGGAATTGGTGAACCATCTTCACGGGATATGACAATCCCGGTAATTTGCCGAGTCTGTGCCAGAATAACAGATCCTGTTATCAGCAACATAGTCAGGAACAAAATGATTTTTTTCATGTAAATTAATAGGTTTAAGAAATATTCGGGTGCGAATATATCTATTTAATTTACAATAGACAAGCCACTGAATAACTTTTTAATACAGAGATACCTTTTTAAAGAGATATTCTGGTATTTGCAACCTGGGTTATTTCTTCCTGTATCAATATGGATTTTGCTTCGATTTCCTTTGCCCTGGCCAGAATTTCATTTATGAACTCCTTGTCATCCACCCCTGTAACATTGATTTTTATATTTAGGTGAGCTCCTTTTACACAGGCAAGCAAAGCAAGAGAACCTACGGCGGCATCGGATACGGAAGACGGTATTCCGTTTTCAACCATATCCTTTATTATGGCAAAACCGGAATAAGCAGTTTCCATCACTCTGAAAGGCACAATTATAGCTTCCCTGTATGCACTATTTATTGCCTCATCCCGGATTTTTATTTCTTCCGGGCCGGATTTAGGTAACCTGCGGGCTTCCAGTATTTTATTGAATGCTTCAGTATCGGCATCAACAAGCTGAAGAAGCTTTTCCTGTATCTCTTTTCCCTTAACAGCCTTGTCGGAAAATTCTTTCCAGCGGTCATCCCAGCCTTTCTTATGAGACGACAGATTAGCCACCATTGTGCCCAGCGATACTCCCATAGCTCCCATATAAGCCGATACGGACCCTCCTCCGGGAACAGGTGATTCAGATGCCGTCAGGTTCATAAATTCCTTCAGATTCAGTGAAATGAGCTCTTGTTTCTTTTCTTCTTTCATCATATATTCGATTACTTTTTCCTCTGGTATGAACGGATGCAATTCATTAAGTCCCATTGATCTGATTGCTATTTTAATAAGTTCATCATCCGATACTCCCGCCGATCTCTGCTGTTTTTCGAGAAAATATCTTCCGGCATCAAGAAGTGATTTTAGAGGAATAAGACCGACAAGTTCCGATCCTGTCACTCTGACACCTCTTGCTTCTGCCTTCCTGCAGACTTCATCGAAAGCCAGATGGACCGGTGTAACTGAAATATCCGTAATATTCATAGATACCTGAGCGACACCATATTCCTTTATGAACCAGCCTATTGCTTTGACTTTATTCAGGCTTCCCGGCACATTTACTTTTTCTCCTTTATTATTTATGATATCTCTCCCCTTTTCCCTTACATCGAATGCAATTGCGTTTGCTCTTCTTGTTGATGTGGTATTGAGGTTTATGTTAAAAGCTACCAGGAAATCCCTTGCACCTACTGCCGTGGCACCTGATCTTTTGTTGAAGAAGGCCGGACCGAAATCAGGTTTCCAGTCCGGATCGGCAAGCTTCTTCTCCAGTCCCTCATACTCTCCTGACCTGCAATCAGCCAGGTTCCTCCTCTTTTCCTCAAAAGCTGCATTTTCATAGCAGAATACGGGTATCCTGAGTTCTTCGCCTATTCTTTCTGCCACTTTCCGCGCTACAGCGACCGTCTCTTCCATCGTTATACATGAAACCGGTATGAAGGGGCATACATCTGTTGCTCCCATCCGGGGATGTTCTCCCTTATGTTTCGACATATCTATTACTTCGGAAGCTTTTTTGACGGCTCTGAAAGCAGCTTCCCCAACAGCATCGGGTTCTCCGACAAATGTCACAACCGTACGGTTGGTATCCCTTCCAGGGTCAACATCCAGGAGCTTTACTCCTTCCACAGATTCAATTTCAACAGTTATCTGCCTGATTGCTTCCATATCACGTCCCTCGCTGAAATTGGGGACACATTCGATGATCTGTTTATTCATATAATAGTAATTCTCTATTAAACTTCTGTTACTTGTCACCACCCCCCTCCCGCTGTCGCGGGACTGTCCCCTGGAAGGACATTCTGCAAATCGTGCAGACCCCCGTCCCGCTGTCGCGGGACTGCCCCCTGGAAGGGGGCTAAAATCCTGCAGTTGAGATAATTTCTCAACAAACCGCAGAATTCCCCCCCCTTCCAGGGGGGGTGGGGGGGGGGACGTTACGGCATTCCCCCGAGGCGGCTCCCCCCCCTGCCGGGGGGGGTGATCCGATTTT
>CAYQZL010000116.1:0-13544 GCA_964421975.1 uncultured Rikenellaceae bacterium | reverse complement strand
TACACCCTATCCTACACTCTTTCCCTACACGACGCTCTTCCGATCTGTGAAGTTCTTAAAAATGAAGTTGTGGCAATCATTGGCTACGGTGTTCAGGGACCTGCACAGGCTCAGAATATGAGAGACAACGGCATAAATGTTATCATCGGTCAGGCGCCTGAATTCAGGGCCGACTGGGACAAAGCCGTAAACGATGGTTTTGTTCCCGGTAAAACATTGTTCCCTGTTGAAGAAGCTGCCACTAAAGGGACCATCATTCAATACCTGGTTTCAGATGCAGCACAACGACTTTTATGGCCACAGATCAAACCGTGTCTTAAGAAAGGCGATGCTCTCTATTTTTCTCATGGATTTTCGATCACATACAAAGAACAGACAGGCGTCATTCCTCCTGCCGACATTGACGTGATAATGGTAGCACCGAAAGGTTCCGGTACCAGTGTAAGAAGAAATTTCCTTGCCGGTGCAGGTATCAACTCGAGTTATTGTGTATTCCAGGATTATACCGGGAAAGCTGAGGAGAGAACAATTGCACTGGGTATTGCAATAGGTTCCGGATATCTTTTCCCCACAACCTTCGAAAAGGAAGTATTCAGTGATCTGACAGGGGAACGTGGTGTTCTGATGGGAGCACTTGCAGGCATAATGGATGCTCAGTATCAGGTACTGCGGGAGAATGGCCATACTCCGTCGGAAGCCTTTAACGAAACCGTTGAAGAGCTGACCCAGAGCCTTATACGTCTTGTTGATGAAAAAGGAATGGACTGGATGTATTCAAACTGCAGTGCAACAGCCCAGAGAGGTGCACTCGACTGGAGACCTAAGTTCAAAGAAGCCACACTCCCGGTATTCAAGGATCTGTATAACAAAGTTAAATCGGGAGAAGAGTGTACAAGGGTACTTCAATCGACCGGAGCCCCGGATTATAAAGAAGTCCTTAACGCAGAACTCAATGAGCTCGGGAACTCTGAATTATGGAGAACAGGAGCTGCGGTAAGAAAATTAAGACCCGGCAATAAATAAATAATCATTTAATAATAAATATATGAGCGAGAAAGTAATCATTTTCGACACAACCCTCAGAGACGGGGAACAGGTGCCCGGGTGCCAGCTTAATACAATTGAAAAGATCCAGGTAGCCAAAGCCCTCGAGGAACTGGGGGTTGATGTGATCGAAGCCGGTTTCCCGATCTCCAGCCCGGGAGATTTCAATTCGGTGGTCGAGATTTCAAAGGCTATTTCAAACCCTGTGATCTGCGCTCTCACCAGGGCTGTAAAAAAAGATATTGAAGTAGCTGCCGATGCTCTTCAGTTTGCAAAAAAGAAAAGGATCCATACAGGTATTGGAGTATCTGATTACCATATTCAATATAAAATAAAAACAACACCTGAAGAGATAATCAGGAGAGCCGTGGATGCCGTTAAATATGCAAAGAAATTCGTTGAGGATGTCGAATTCTATGCCGAAGATGCAGGCCGGAGCGAAAATGCATACCTTGCAAAAGTCATTGAAGCTGTAATTGAGGCCGGAGCGACAGTGGTGAATATCCCCGACACCACCGGATATTGCCTCCCCACCGAATATGGTGCCAAAATAAGGTATCTAAAGGAAAATGTAAAAAATATTGATAAAGTGATCATTTCAACACATTGCCATAATGATCTTGGAATGGCAACAGCCAATACCATGATGGGAGTTATGAACGGAGCCAGGCAGGTGGAGGTGACCATGAACGGTATCGGGGAAAGAGCAGGAAATACATCTCTCGAAGAGGTGGCTATGATAATAAAGAGTCATCACGATCTTAATCTTGAGACCAATATTAATTCCACCCTGATATACACTACCAGCCGTCTTGTTTCAAACCTCATGAGCATGCCTGTACAGGCTAACAAAGCCATTGTGGGACGAAATGCATTTGCACATTCTTCAGGTATCCATCAGGACGGGGTGTTGAAAAAACGTGAGAATTATGAGATAATCGATCCGGTTTCCGTCGGAGTAAGGGAATCATCGATAATACTTACTGCCCGCAGCGGCAGAGCAGCACTGAACCATCGTCTTGAGATGCTCGGATTCAGCTATGGAAAAGAAGAACTGGACGATATCTATCACCGCTTTCTGATCCTTGCCGACAAAAAGAAAGAAATAAATGATGAAGATATCAGGATCCTTACCGGAGAGGTCTTCCAGGGTGAAAAATCCATCAGGCTCGAACAACTCCAGGTTACCTGCGGCAAATCAGCTATCCCGGTAGCAACGGTTGGCCTTAATATAAACGGAGAGGTCCATACAGCCGCTTCAATGGGTAATGGCCCGGTAGATGCAGCTTTCAGTGCAGTGAAACAGCTCATAAGCAAGACGGTTCATCTGGAAGAGTTCCTGATCCAGGCAATAACGAGAGGAAGCGACGATATGGGAAAAGTGCATGTACAGCTTGAACATGAAGGGAAAATATATTATGGTTTTGGTACAAGCACCGATATCGTAACTGCTTCAGTGGAAGCTTTTATAGATGCAATAGCCAAAATAAAATAACAAAATATCCGGAATTATAAGAAAGCACTTTGCGACTTTTGCGTAAACCTTTGTACCCTTTGCAGTTAAACATAAATTTCACTTAACCACAAAGGACACGAAGGAAATCACAAAGAGCACAATGGGATAAAAAATACTATTAAACAGAATATCGGAGGTTTAAAACAAACGGTATTTATATTAAGTTATGAAATCAGAGACACTTTTTGACAAGATATGGGACAGTCATGTGGTAAAATCCATCGAAGGAGGCCCGGATGTCCTGTATATCGACCAGCATTTTATTCACGAAGTTACCAGTCCCCAGGCCTTTGACGGTCTGAGGGCGAGAGGGATACATGTCTTCCGTCCTTCCATGACCCTTGCAACAGCCGATCATAATATCCCCACGATGGATCAGGATCAGCCTATCAAGGATGATCTTTGCCGCAATCAGGTAGAAACGCTGGCCAGGAATTGTGGAGAATTCGGGATAAACTGTTACGGACTTAATGATCCGAATAACGGTATAGTACATGTCATTGGTCCGGAACTTGGCTTCACCCTTCCCGGAATGACAATTGTTTGCGGCGACAGCCATACCTCCACACACGGCGCCTTTGGAACAGTTGCATTCGGAATAGGTACCAGCGAGGTTGAAATGGTTCTGGCAACACAGTGCATCCTTCAGCCCAAACCGAAAAAAATGAGGATTAAGGTCAACGGGAATCCCGGAAAAGGTGTCACTGCAAAAGATATCATCCTCTATATCATTTCACAGATATCGACAGGCGGTGCAACAGGATATTTTGTAGAATATGCCGGTTCAGCCATTGAGAACCTCAGTATGGAAGGCAGGATGACAATCTGCAACATGAGCATTGAAATGGGTGCCAGAGGAGGACTTATTGCACCGGATGATGTAACTTTTGAATATCTAAAACAGATCCCTTCTGTCAGTAACAGACCGGATTTTTATGCACTGATCAAGAAGTGGACACGCCTCAGAACAGACCCGGATGCTCAATTTGACAAGGAACTGACATTTGATGCCGGTAAAATAAAGCCGATGATAACATACGGTACCAATCCCGGTATGGGTACCGCAATTGATGAGTCAATCCCGGAAATAAAAGATATCAGTGCCGAAACAGAAGCTTCATTTCTTAAATCACTTGGCTATATGGGTTTTACGCCCGGAATGAAGCTTGCCGGAAAACCTGTGGACTATGTATTTGTCGGCAGCTGCACAAATGGCAGGATTGAAGACCTCAGAGCTTTTGCAAATTTTGTAAAAGGAAGAAAGAAAGCACCCGCGATAACTGCCCTGATAGTTCCCGGATCAAAGAAAGTCGAAAAACAGGCCAGGGAAGAAGGGCTGATGAAAATCCTTGAAGATGCAGGATTCGTTCTGAGACAGCCGGGATGCTCATCCTGCCTGGCCATGAATGAAGATAAAATTCCTGCCGGAAAATATGCAATTTCTACATCGAACAGGAATTTTGAAGGCAGACAGGGCCCCGGGGCAAGAACCTTGCTGGCAAGTCCGCTTACCGCTGCTGCTGCAGCTGTTACAGGTAAAATTACCGATCCCCGCGCTTTATTACAGGATTAATGTTATTGAACCGATAAACAAATGCCAAAAGAAAAGTTTAACACTCTGGAGTCGACGTGTGTACCTCTGCCACTCGAAAATATTGATACCGATCAGATAATTCCTGCCAGATTTCTTAGCCTTACAACAAGGGAAGGTTTTGGTGAATATCTGTTCCGCGACTGGAGATTTGACAAATCGGGAGAAAGGAACAATGACTTTGTTCTTAACAATCCGGTATACTCCGGGCATATTCTTGTTGCCGGAAAGAACTTCGGATGCGGATCGAGCCGCGAACATGCGGTATGGGCAATTGCCGATTACGGATTCAGGGCAGTTGTTTCAAGCTTCTTTGCCGATATATTCCGTAACAATTGTCTTAATAACGGAGTCCTGCCTGTTGTGGTAACGGAAGATTTTCTGAAAAACTTTCTGGATACATTAAATAAGGATCCGGACACAATCGTCAGGATCGATCTTAATAAACAATCAATAACTGTTTTACCGGATGGTAACAGTGAAAGCTTTGAAATAAATCCTTATAAAAAGGAGTGTCTGATCAACGGACTGGATGATATTGATTATCTTTTAAGTCATGCTGATAAAATAAGGGCATATGAATTACGAAAAACTCTCGGGAAATGAGAATTGAAATAATGGATACCACCCTGAGGGACGGGGAACAGACCCAGGGTGTTTCATATTCCCCCTTTGAAAAGCTTCATCTTGCAAAATTATTGCTGAAAGATCTTAAGGTCGATCGTATTGAAGTTGCTTCAGCACGTGTGTCAAAGGGTGAGTTTGAAGCCATCAGACAGATAACTGAATGGGCGGCACCAAATGAATTACGGGGGAAAGTGGAAGTGCTCGGATTCATTGATGGAGAAGTCTCACTTAACTGGATAAGGGACGCGGGAGGAAAAGTAATTAACCTGCTATGTAAAGGTTCTCTGAGACATCTTGAAAAACAGTTAAGAAAAACTCCCGAAATCCATGTAGAAGATATCAGGTCAATCATCGCCAAAGCAGTCGATTCTGACATGGATGTCAACATTTATCTCGAAGACTGGTCCAACGGCATGATCCATTCCGAAGATTATGTTTTTTTCATGATTGAGTCACTTAAGAATGAACCGGTCAGACGTATTATGCTGCCTGACACTCTCGGAATCCTGAACCCCGACCAGACATATTCATTCTGCAAAAAAGTAACAGAAAAATACCCTTCCCTTCATTTTGATTTTCATCCACATAACGATTACGACCTTGCAGTGGCGAATATTTTTTCTGCTGTCAGGGCCGGGATCAAAGGTGTTCATACAACAATAAACGGCATGGGTGAAAGAGCCGGCAATGCCCCGCTATCGAGCGTTATAGGTGTTCTTCATGATCAGATCGGAGCAGAAACGGGAATAGATGAATATGAAATAACAAAAGCCAGCCGGATAGTCGAAACTTTCAGCGGAATCAGAATACCTCCGAACAAACCGGTAATTGGTGATAATGTATTCACCCAGACATCGGGCGTACATGCTGACGGAGACAGTAAGGATAATCTATATTTTAACAACCTTCTTCCGGAAAGATTCGGAAGAAAAAGAAAATATGCACTTGGGAAACAGTCAGGAAAGGCTACAATTAAAAAGAATCTTGAGGAATTCGGACTGGCTCTCAGCCCCGAATCCATTAACAAAGTAACACAGAGGGTCATTGAACTTGGAGACAAGAAAGAGACCGTCACACCCGAAGATCTTCCGTTCATAATTGCAGATGTACTTGGTAATGAACAGATCACATATAAGATATTCATGCGCAATTATGCACTCTCGCTCAGTTACGGTTTAAGGCCTTTTGCAAGCGTGAAAATGGAGATCGACGGACAGATACATGAAGGAACATCATCCGGCGACGGACAATATGATGCATTCATGAAAGCTGTCAGACTCATTTACGAAAAGATAGGAAAAGAGCTTCCTCTGCTTACCGATTACCAGGTTTCCATACCTCCCGGAGGAAGAACGGATGCTCTTGTTGAAACGATTATTACCTGGAAATACCGTGATAAGGAATTCCGTACGAAAGGTCTCGATGCCGACCAGACAGAATCGGCTATCAAAGCCACCGAAAAAATGCTGAACCTCATCGAAGGCCTGAACGGTACAGAACATAAAACATCAACACCGGAAACATAATAACCTTTGTGCTCCTTTTATAACCTTTGTGCTCTTTGTGTAAACCTTTGTGCTCTTTGTGGTTAAATAGAATTTTAATAATTGTTTAAATAAATTTCAATGGGAAAATCATATAACATCGCAGTAATTCCCGGTGACGGGACCGGACCGGAAGTGGTAAGGGAAGGCAAAAAAGTTCTTAAAGCAGCAGCATCCGGATTTGGCTTCAGCCTTGATTTCGAAGAATTTGATTTCGGAGGTGAACGATATCTCAGAACAGGTGAAGTATTGCCCGATTCAGCTACGGAAGAACTGAAAAAATTCAATTCTATTTTCCTCGGGGCAATCGGTCATCCCGATGTAAAACCCGGAATACTCGAAAAAGGGATACTGCTCCGGCTTCGCTTTGAACTCGATCAGTACATCAATCTTCGTCCCGTGAAACTTTATCCGGGTGTTGCAACTCCGCTTAAAGATAAAGGACCGGAACATATAGATTATGTGGTGGTAAGGGAAAACAGCGGTGATGTATATACCGGCATGGGTGGTGTGACAATGAAAGGAACACCTCATGAAATAGCGGTACAGAATATGGTTTACTCCCGTATGCAGGTCGAAAGATGTCTGAGATATGCCTTTGACTATACAAGGAAAAGGAACAAAAAGAAAACCCTGGCACTTTGCGGTAAAACAAATGTTCTCACTTATGTCTTTGACCTTTGGGAAAGAGCATTCAATGAGATCGGAACGGAAAGCTATCCCGATATCAAACGGGAATATTATCACGTTGATGCAACATGTATGTGGATGGTAAAAAATCCCGAATGGTTTGATGTAATTGTGACAAGTAACATGTTCGGAGATATAATCACTGATCTTGGAGCAATAACACAGGGAGGAATGGGAATTGCTGCCGGTGGTAACATTAATCCCGGAGGAGTATCGATGTTTGAACCGATCGGTGGATCAGCACCAAAATACACCGGGCAGAATATTATCAATCCACTTGCTGCAATTGCTTCAGCAGCAATGATGCTCGAACACCTTGGTGAAGAAAAAGCTGCAGCTGCAATTGAAAATGCAATTATGTATGTTACAGCTAACAAGCTGAAAGATATGGGTGCCGGTAAGATGGGATATTCAACTTCTGAAGTCGGAGATCTGGTGGCGGAAAGGATCTGACCATTATTTGTATTTTATTAAATATTTACTACATTTGCCCGACAATTATTAACCATGTACACTAATAAATTACATCATCATCATTTTCTTACCTGATCTCAGGCGAGGAGATAATGATTTTGTAATCAGGATAAAATTAACCCGTCTGAGCATAACAGGCGGGTTTTTATTTTCCTGCCGGTTTGCCGGACTAAACAGAAAGAAAATGAGCAGACTTAAAATTGCAATTCAGAAGAGCGGACGACTAAGTGAAAATTCACACAGGCTCCTGGAAGAATGCGGAATAAAATTCTCAAACGGTGCCGGTGTACTTAAAACATCTGCCAGGAATTTCCCTGTGGATATATTATTCCTGAGGGATGATGATATTCCCCAGTATGTTGAACAGCAGGTGGCCGATATCGGTATTCTCGGTGAAAATGTCGTTCAGGAGAAAAACAAGGACGTGACAATACTTGAACAACTTGGATTCGCAGGCTGCCGTCTCAGTCTTGCAATACCAAAAGAAGACTCTTTCACAGGTCCGGAATATTTCAACAATAAGAAGATCGCTACCAGCTATCCGAGGCTCCTTTCCGAATATCTTACAAACAACAATATCACGGCACAGATAGAAGAAATTAGCGGAAGTGTTGAAATCGCTCCGGGAATAGGTCTTGCTGATGCTGTATGCGATATTGTAAGTTCAGGCAGTACCCTGCTTACAAACGGCCTTCGTGAAGTGATAACCATACTGAAGAGCCAGGCTGTAATAATAGGTAACAAAAACCTTGATGATGATAAGAAAGCCATTCTCGAAAAACTCCTTTTCAGGATAAGAGCTGTAAAGAGATCAAATGAAAATAAATACATACTTCTGAATGCTCCTGAATCGTCCGTCGATAAAATATGCAGTATACTTCCCGGAATGAAAAGTCCGACAATACTTCCTCTTGCAGAAAAAGGCTGGTGTTCACTTCATTCTGTTGTACGGGAAGATGATTTCTGGGAAAGGATCGATCAGCTTAAGGCTGCCGGAGCCGAAGGAATACTTGTCATACCAATTGAAAAAATGATACTCTGATGAAAATCCTGAAATTTCCCCCGGAAGAAACATGGGATGAACTCTGCATTAGGCCGCTTTACGATGTATCTGATATTGATTCTCATGTGAGAATCATTCTCAAAAGAGTAAAAGATGAAGGAGACAGTGCCCTGCGGTATTATTCCGAAAAGTTTGACCATATCACGGTCAGCGACCTGAAGCTTACTGATAATGAATTGAATGAATCGGAAAAATATGTATCATCTGATCTGAAAAATGCAATCGGAATCGCAAGGGATAACATAATAAAATTCCACAGATCACAACTTACCGGTGAATTAACAGTTGAGACAATGCCTGGTGTAAAATGCCGGAGAAAAGGAGTCCCGGTTGAAAAAGCAGGATTATATATACCCGGGGGAAGTGCTCCTCTCTTCTCAACAGTACTGATGCTCGGCGTTCCTGCAAAGATAGCCGGTTGCAGCCGGATCATAATCTGTACCCCGCCCGGCAGAAACGGAAAAATAAATCCGCTGATCCTTTATACTGCAAAAATGACCGGTATAACCGAAATATACAGGATCGGTGGTGCACAGGCAATAGCCGCAATGGCATACGGGACAGAATCCATACCACGCGTGGATAAAATATTCGGTCCCGGTAATCAGTATGTCACAAAAGCCAAGGAACTGGTAAGCTCCGGCGGGGTAGCCATCGATATGCCTGCAGGACCAAGCGAAGTACTTGTTATAGCCGATTCTGAAGCCGATGCGGCTTTTATAGCGTCTGACCTCCTTTCCCAGGCAGAACATGGGTCCGACAGCCAGGTGATACTGCTGACAGACAGTGCGAAATTATTACAGGAAGTCAGTGCAGAACTGGACAGGCAACTGGAAGATCTCCCAAGAAAGGATATTGCCGTAAAATCACTCGCCAACAGCATGGCTGTGCTCCTGCAGGATTTGGATGATTGTATCCGGCTCAGCAACAAATATGCACCAGAGCATCTTATCATAAACACAATGAATCCAAATGATCTCGCCGGAAAAGTTATAAATGCAGGTTCGGTGTTCCTGGGCAAATATTCGTGCGAAAGTGCAGGAGATTATGCCTCAGGAACAAACCACACACTGCCAACCAATGGTTTTGCAAGAAGTTTCAGCGGAGTCTCTGCCGATAGCTTTCTCAAAAAGATCACTTTCCAGGAAATAAGCCGTGAAGGAATTGAAAATCTGGGACCTGTTATAGAATTAATGGCTGAAGCAGAAAATCTCCGGGGTCATAAAAATGCTGTGACCATCAGACTGGACAGCTTAAAAAATAAACCTTGAAATCACCTTTCCATGTTTAATATTGATAATCTGGTAAGACCAAATGTAAGAAAGCTCATCCCATATTCATGCGCACGGGATGAATTTCAGGGCAAAGCCGGTGTATTCCTTGATGCCAATGAAAATCCTTTCGGAACACTGAACAGGTATCCCGATCCCTACCAGCGTGAACTTAAAACAGAAATAAGCAGGATAAAGGGGATCCCGGCTGAAAAAATATTTCTCGGAAACGGAAGTGATGAAATTATTGATTTGTGCTTCAGGATCTTCTGCAATCCCGGTGCCGATAAAGCCCTGACAATGTCACCTTCATACGGTATGTATGAGGTATCTGCATCTGTAAATGATGTGGAAATAATCAAAATTGCCCTCGATACATCATTCGGGATAGACTACAGCAAACTTAAGAGTCATTTCAGCGATAAAAACCTTAAACTCATCATACTATGCTCTCCGAATAATCCTACCGGTAATTGCCTGGATAGTAAAATAACAGGAAAAATCCTGTCGGAATTCAAAGGAATAGTCCTGCTCGATGAAGCTTATATCGATTTTGCCGGCCAGCCTTCAATGAAGGATAATATTGACCAGTATCCCAATCTGATAGTGATGCAGACATTCAGCAAGGCATTCGGACTTGCATCTGTACGTGTGGGAATGGCTTTCACCAATCCGGAAATCGTAAAATACTTCAATAAAATGAAGCCTCCCTATAACATTAGTTCCTTAAATCAGAAAGCTGTACTGAAGAAACTTAAGGATCCGGAAAAATATAATTCACAGCTGATTAAAATAATGGAGGAAAGGACACGACTTTCCGGGGAAATTTCTAAATTGACATGCGTTGTGAAAGTCTATCCTTCGGATGCAAATTTTATTCTGGTAAGAATGAAGGATGCCGGACAGATCTATGAATATCTTGTAAATAAAGGTATTATAGTAAGAAACCGGAGCAGTGTGATAAACAACTGTCTGAGGATAACGGTCGGGACCAGAAAAGAGAATGACAGACTTTTGCAAGCTCTTAAAAATCCGGAACTATGAAGAAGGTGCTTTTTATAGACAGAGACGGTACAATAATAAAGGAACCGGAAGATGAACAGGTTGATTCAATTGAAAAATTCAGGTTCATTCCGGGTGCCATAACAGGCCTTTCAAAGATCGTGGGAGAAACCGGCTATGAACTGGTTATGGTTACAAACCAGGATGGACTGGGAACTCCTTCATTTCCTGAAGATACTTTCTGGCCCTCTCACAACAAGATGCTTCAGATACTTGAAGATGAAGGTATTAAATTTACAGAGATATTCATTGACAGGACTTTCCCCGAAGAAAAGGCACCTACCAGAAAGCCCGGTACTGCAATGCTGACAAGATATCTTGCACAGGGCATCGATTTGGAAAATTCATACGTTATAGGCGACAGGCTCACTGATGTTGAACTGGCAAAGAACATAGGATGCAATGCTATCTTTTTCAGCGACAGACCCTCTGCGGATGCAATTTTCTCAACCAGGGACTGGAATGAAATATACAAATTCCTTAAATCGAAGCCACGAACAGCCATCGTCAGAAGAAAAACAAAGGAGACAGATATAAGCATTTATTTTAATATTGATGGTACTGGGAAAAGTGACATAAGCACCGGAATAGGCTTTTTTGACCATATGCTTGATCAGATCGCGAGGCACGGAGGATTTGATCTGACCATAAAAGCCGAAGGGGATATTGATGTGGATGCACATCACCTGATCGAAGATATGGCAATCTGCCTTGGTGAAACCTTTCATAAAGCACTTGGAAGTAAAAAAGGAATTGAACGTTACAGCTTTGTTCTGCCTATGGATGACTGTCTGGCACAGGTGGCTGTTGATCTGGGTGGCAGACCCTGGCTGGTATGGGATGTTGAATTCAGGAGCGACAACATAGGCCAGATGCCGGCAGACATGTTCTTCCACTTTTTTAAATCATTCTGTGATAATGCCCTGTGCAATCTCAACATCAAAGCTGAAGGAACAAATGACCATCACAAAGCAGAAGCTGTTTTCAAAGCCTTTGCCAGATCACTGAAAACAGCGACAAAAATGACTGATAATTTCGACCTTCCGTCAACCAAAGGGACATTATGATAGCCATAATCAAATATAATGCAGGCAATATACGGTCAGTGCAGAATGCCCTTTCAAGACTCGGATATGAGAGTATCATAACCGACAACATTAATGAGATCAGGAACGCTTCCAGGGTAATCTTCCCCGGTGTCGGGGAAGCCGGTTCAGCAATGAAATATCTGAAAGAAAAAGAACTCGACAAACTGATACTTTCTCTCACCCGCCCCGTACTCGGTATCTGCCTCGGACTTCAGCTTATGTGCAGGTTCTCGGAAGAATCGGATACAAAATGTCTTGGAATATTTAATTCCGACGTCAGAATGTTCCCGAAAACAGATAAAGTACCCCATATGGGCTGGAACAATTTCATTTCGGTATGGGGAGATATTTTCAGGGGAATATCACGAAAAGACGATGTTTATTATGTACATAGTTATTATGCAGGGATCTCATCTGCCACAACAGCTATATGTGACTACATATTGCCATTCAGTGCTGCAATGAAAAAAGATAACTTCTATGCAGTACAATTCCATCCCGAGAAATCGGCGCTTACAGGTGAAAAAATACTCAGGAACTTTCTTGAATTATGAGAATAATTATTGCAATAGATATCATTGAAGGCAAATGTGTAAGGCTGACCATGGGAAATTTCAGTACAAAAAAAATATATAATGAAGATCCTCTGGAAGTTGCTGTAATGCTCGAAGACAATGGTATCAGATACCTGCATCTTGTGGATCTGGACGGAGCAAGGGAAAAAAGGATCATTAATCACCGTGTACTTGAAAAAATTGCCGTTAAAACAAATCTTATAATTGATTTCGGGGGTGGAATTAGATCTGATAATGATTTAAAAGCAGCTTTTGATTCCGGAGCACATCAGGTTACTGCAGGCAGTATAGCTGCCACAGACTCCGTCCTGTTCCTGGGATGGCTTTCACAGTTCGGAAATGAAAGAATGATACTCGGGGCTGATTGTAAGAACCGGAAAGTAGCTGTTAGCGGATGGGCCGAGTCGGTGGATAAGGATGTAAAAGACTATATATCGGATTATGCCGGAAAAGGCGTCAAATATACAATAGTTACCGACGTTGCGAGAGATGGCATGCTGAATGGTCCTGCCACTGAACTTTACAATGAGATCCTGAAAGATGTTAAGATAAACCTTATTGCCAGCGGAGGTATTTCAACAATGAAAGATCTGGAGAATTTAAGGGAATCCGGATGTGAAGGCGCAATTATAGGTAAAGCAATTTACGAGAGAAGAATATTATTAAATGACCTCAGGGATCTATGCTGAAGAAAAGAATCATACCATGTCTTGACATAAGGGATGGAAGAACTGTCAAAGGGATCCGCTTCCTCGACATTACTGATGCAGGAGATCCCGTTGAGCTTGCGGGACTCTATGCATCTCTTGGTGCTGATGAACTGGTATTCCTGGATATAACAGCTACAATAGAGAATCGCAGGACACTGGCTGATCTCGTTGAAAGGATTGCTGAGAAGATAAATATACCATTTACTGTGGGAGGCGGAATAAACAGTGTTGAAGATGTAGCATTGCTCCTTAAAGCGGGAGCTGACAAGATAACAATCAATTCCGCGGC
>CAYQZL010000115.1:0-13753 GCA_964421975.1 uncultured Rikenellaceae bacterium | reverse complement strand
CCCCCCCCCCCCCCCCCCCCCCCTCTCTTCCCGACACCCCGACCCCCCAGAACTACCCCCTCTCCTACACTCTTTCCCTACACGACGCTCTTCCGATCTAAGAAAAGGCAGGAAGAAGCTGGTGGATAAGAGTAAAGCTCCTGCCCTGGATTCATGTCCTCAGAGAAGGGGTGTATGTGTGCGTGTATATACTACAACGCCAAAGAAGCCCAATTCAGCAATGAGGAAGGTTGCCAGGGTCCGGCTTACGAACCAGAAAGAAGTAAACGCTTATATTCCGGGAGAAGGTCACAACCTTCAGGAACACTCCATAGTACTCATAAGAGGCGGAAGGGTAAAGGATCTTCCCGGTGTCAGGTATCACCTGATCCGTGGTGCACTGGATACCTCCGGAGTTGACGGCCGTACTCAGAGAAGATCAAAATATGGCGCCAAAAGGCCAAAGAAGTAACATAAAAGGTATAAGATAATGAGAAAAGTTAAACCAAAGAAGAGGATTCTGTTACCTGATCCGAAGTTCAATGATCCGTTTGTAACAAGGTTTGTGAATAATCTTATGTTTAATGGCAAGAAGAATACGGCTTATAAGATTTTCTATGACTCACTCGAAATCGTTGGTGATAAATTAAAGGAGGAAGGGAAATCCCCTCTTGAAATCTTCAGGCAGGCTCTCGAAAATGTTACACCCCAGGTAGAAGTTAAAGCACGCCGTGTCGGTGGTGCCACATTCCAGGTCCCCATGGAAATCCGTCCAGACCGTAAAGTAAGTATCAGCATGAAGAATATGATCTCATTTGCGCGTAAGCGTACAGGTCATTCAATGGCAGAAAGGCTGGCAGCTGAGCTTATGGCAGCATACAAGCTTGAAGGCGGTGCTTATAAGAAAAAAGAAGATACCCACAGAATGGCTGAAGCCAATAAGGCTTTTGCACATTTCAGGTTTTAATATCATAGAGCGGCAGGCAGATAAATGGACAAGAATCTGAAATATACCAGGAACATCGGGATCATGGCCCACATAGATGCCGGTAAGACCACTACTACAGAGCGTATTCTGTATTATACCGGTCGTACCCATCGTATGGGAGAGGTACATGACGGAAATGCCCAGATGGACTGGATGGTTCAGGAACAGGAAAGAGGAATCACAATTACTTCTGCCGCTACAACAACTTACTGGAAATACAATAATGAGAACTATAAGATCAACATAATCGACACACCCGGTCATGTTGATTTTACTGTCGAAGTTGAAAGATCCCTCAGGGTCCTTGATGGTGCCGTAGCTGTATTCTGTGCAGTTGGCGGTGTGGAACCCCAGTCGGAAACTGTATGGCGGCAGGCAGATAAATATGGTGTTCCGCGGCTTGCATTTGTCAATAAAATGGATCGTGCCGGTGCCGATTTTTTAGGTGTTGTACATGAGATCAAGGATAAACTGGATGCACATCCTGTGCCGATACAGATCCCTATAGGATCGGAAGAGAATTTCAGCGGACTGGTTGATCTTGTACGGATGAATGCCAGGATCTATATCGAAGATGAATCGCTGGGCTCCAGTTTTGAGATACAGGATATCCCTGAGGATCTCATTGATGAGGCAGAAGAATGGAGAGGAAAGCTGGTTGAAGCTCTTGCTGAGGTTGATGATACTCTTCTGGAAAGATATGTGGAAGATCATGAAGCTATAACACCCGAACAGATACTTACTGCACTGAGAAAGGTAACTGTTGCAGGAAGTGCTGTACCGGTACTGTGCGGAGCTTCATTCCGGAATAAAGGTATTCAGAGCCTTCTTGATGCAATAACTGCATTTCTGCCTTCACCTGTTGATATCGGTGCCGTGAGCGGTGTTGACCCGAGAAACAATGAAGAGATTAAACGTGAGCCGGATGATAATGAACCTCTGGCGGCCCTTGCATTTAAAATAGCAACCGATCCCTTTGTGGGCAGGCTTGCATTCCTGAGAGTCTATTCCGGTGTACTGAAAGCCGGTGATACAGTTCTTAATGTAAGATCAGGGAAACGTGAAAGGATCAACCGTCTGTTCCGGATGCATGCCAATAAACAGGATCCTGCAGAAAAGATAATGGCCGGAGATATTTGTGCCGGGGTGGGATTCAAGGATCTTAAAACAGGTGATACTCTTTGTGCCATACACAAGCCAATATTGCTCGAGTCGATGGATTTTCCCGAGCCGGTTCTCGGAATAGCAATTGAACCAAGGACCCAGGCAGACGTCGACAAGCTTTCCCTTGCTCTTGCAAAGCTTGCCGAAGAGGATCCTACTTTCAAGGTAAGGATCGATCCGGACAGCGGGCAGACAATAATCAGCGGAATGGGAGAACTCCATCTTGAGATTCTTATTGACCGTCTGAAAAGGGAATTTAATGTTGAATGTAATCAGGGACCACCACAGGTGGCATATAAAGAGGCCATTACCATTTCTGCCGAATTCCGTGAAGTCTTTAAAAGGCAGACCGGAGGGAAAGGCAAGTTCGCAGATATTACTGTTGAGATGATGCCGGCAGATGATGGTATAAGAGGCCTTCAGTTTTTCAATGATGTTAAGGGGGGGAATATACCGAAAGAGTTTATTCCATCTGTCGAAAAAGGATTCCGTGAAGCAATGTCAAACGGTCCTCTTGCAGGTTTTCCCCTTGACAGTTTAAAAGTGATATTAAAGGACGGTTCGTTCCATCCGGTTGACTCCGATGCTCTGTCATTTGAGATCGCTGCAAAACAGGCATTCAGAAGGTTTTCAGGGAAATGCAATCCTGTCATCCTTGAACCGATAATGTCAACAGAAGTTGTTACTCCCGAAGAATATGTAGGTGATGTAATAAGCGATTTTAACAGAAGAAGGGGCAGGGTGGAAGGAATGGAATCGAAAGCAGGTTCCAGGGTTGTCAGGGCAAAAGTACCGCTGGCAGAAAAGTTCGGCTATGTTACCGTACTCCGGACCCTTACCTCGGGAAGAGCAACTTCAACAATGGAGTTCTCTCATTATGAAGAGGTGCCTGCAGAAATAGCTAACAGAATTGTCGAAATTACAAAAGGAAAAATTCTTTAAAGATGAGTCAGAAAATTCGTATTAAACTGAAATCTTACGATCATAATCTGGTCGATAAATCAGCCGAGAAGATCGTAAAAACTGTTAAATCTACCGGTGCTGTGGTAAGCGGACCGATACCGCTGCCCACACACAAAAAGATCTATACAGTTCTGCGGTCGCCCTTTGTCAACAAAAAGGCCAGAGAGCAGTTCCAGCTCTCTTCATACAAGAGACTGCTTGATATTTACAGCTCCACTCCGAAGACCATTGATGCTCTTATGAAACTTGAGCTGCCCAGCGGTGTTGAAGTTGAAATTAAAGTTTGAAACCAGTAAAGATTTAAAGAGATGCAGGGATTAATTGGAAAAAAAATAGGAATGACTTCCCTATATGATGAAGAGGGAAAGAATATTGCATGCACTGTCCTGCAGGCGGGCCCTTGTGTTATCACACAGATAAAAACAAAGGAAAAGGACGGATATTCAGCCGTACAGCTGGGTTTTGAAGACAGGAAGGAAAAACATGCAACAGCAGCCGAAATAGGGCATTTCAAAAAAGCCGGCACATCACCTAAAAAGAAGGTTGTTGAATTTACTGGTTTTGATGAAAGTAAGTTAAAAGAAGGAGAAGTCCTTACAGCTGATATCTTCGGATCCGACACCTGGGTCGATATAAGAGGCTGGTCGAAGGGAAAAGGATTCCAGGGTGTTGTAAAACGTCATGGCTTCGGTGGTGTAGGTGGTGTTACCCATGGTCAGCATAACAGAGGCAGAGCTCCGGGTTCCCTCGGTGCTTCTTCTTTCCCGTCAAGAGTACTGCCGGGAATGCGGATGGCCGGACATACAGGAAACAGGAAAGTAAAGGCTATAAGTATGCGTATTATGAAACTTATGGCAGAAGAAAATATATTGATAGTTAAAGGATCTGTTCCGGGTCCGAAAGGTGGTTACGTAATAATTTTAAAATAATGGAATTAACAGTTCTTAATATTCAGGGTCAGGAAACCGGAAGAAAAGTTACACTTGACGATTCAATTTTCGGTATTGAACCAAACGACCATGCAATCTATCTGGATACAAAACAGTTCCTTGCAAATCAGCGCCAGGGTACACATAAAGCCAAGGAGCGCGGTGAAATTGCAGGCAGTACCAGAAAGATTAAAAGACAGAAAGGAACGGGTACTGCCCGTGCCGGCAGTATCAAAAATCCGCTGTTCAGGGGTGGCGGACGTATCTTCGGGCCAAAACCAAGATATTACGGATTCAAGCTTAATAAAAAAGTAAAAGACCTGGCCAGAAAATCAGCTCTCTCTTACAAAGCTTCTTCCAATAATATAATTGTTCTGGAGGATTTTACAATCGAAGCTCCCAAAACCAAGGAATTCATCAAAATAGGAGATAGCCTGAATCTGGGTAAGAAAAATTCGCTGATTGTTTTACGGGAACAAAATAAAAATATATATTTGTCATCCCGAAATGTGCAAGGGGTTGAAGTTATAACTGCCGGAGAATTAAATACTTACAAGATAATGAAGGCTTCAACTCTGGTGCTCGTGGAGAGTGCAGTTGACGTTTTGCAGTCAGCATTATAAAAACCAGTAAAATTTAAGTGATGAATATTTTACTAAAACCGATAGTAACGGAAAAGATGACAAGCCAGGGTGATAAATTCAATCGCTATGGTTTCATTGTTGCAAAGAGTGCAAATAAAATACAGATAAAGAAAGCTGTCGAGGAGCTTTATGGTGTTACCGTAGCAAATGTAAACACCATAAGGTACGGAGGTAAGGTTAAATCGAGGAACACAAAATCCGGCCTTCTGACAGGAAGAACAGCAGCAACAAAGAAAGCGATAATCACCCTTGCTGAAGGCAATAAAATAGATTTCTACAGCAATATTTAAAAGAATCATGGCAGTCAGAAAGATCAAACCTGTAACACCAGGTCAGAGAAACAAGATCATAAGTGCTTTTGATAGTATTACAAGCACAAAGCCGGAGAAATCCCTCCTCCGTCCGCTCAGAAAGTCGGGAGGAAGGAACGCCAGCGGCAAAATGACAATGAGGTACATCGGAGGCGGACACAAGAGGATGTACAGGGTTATAGATTTCCTCAGGGACAAAGACGGGATGCATGCAACGGTCAGGTCGGTCGAATATGATCCCAACAGGTCAGCAAGAATAGCTCTTGTTGTATATGAGGATGGAGAAAAGAGGTATATTGTTGCTCCTGCCGGATTGCAGGTTGGACAAAAGATTGTTTCAGGCAAAGATGCCACACCTGAAGTTGGTAATACAATGTTCCTGAGTGATGTTCCTCTGGGTACCATAGTACATAATATTGAGCTGAAGCCTGGTAAAGGTGCTGCACTGGCAAGAAGTGCAGGGACCTATGCACAGGTATCGGCGCGTGAAGGCAAATATGCAACCATTAAGCTTCCTTCGGGAGAGACCAGGTTGGTCCTTACGACATGCCGGGCAACTATCGGTACGGTATCAAATCCCGATCATAATCTGGAGAGGTCAGGCAAAGCAGGCCGTTCCCGCTGGAAAGGAATACGTCCGAGGACAAGAGGTGTTGTTATGAATCCGGTTGATCACCCCATGGGTGGTGGTGAAGGAAGAGCATCCGGAGGACATCCCAGATCACGTAAAGGTATGCCTGCAAAGGGATATAAGACCAGGGATAAAAAGAAATATTCGTCAAAACATATTCTGGAAAGAAGGAAAAAATAACTGATATACCATGAGCAGATCGATTAAAAAAGGCCCATTCATTGATTTTAAACTTGAGAAGAGAGTTCTGGAAATGAATGATGGCGGGAAAAAATCAGTGATCAAGACCTGGTCAAGAAGATCGGTGATATCACCTGACTTTGTCGGACATACTATAGCAGTTCATAACGGGAACAAATTCATCCCGGTATATATTACTGAGAACATGGTAGGTCATAAGCTCGGGGAATTTGCTCCCACACGTACTTTCAGGGGTCACTCGGGTAATAAGTAAACTGAATTTGTAAACATAGAAAATATTATAAGATGGGTGCGAGAAAAAGAATTTCAGCCGAAAAGAGAAAAGAGGCTTCCCTGGCGAGGTACCAGGCTGTGCTGAAAAACTGTCCCAGTTCACCGAGAAAGATGAGGCTGGTAACTGATCTGATCAGCGGCAAGGAGGTGAATAAGGCACTTGATATATTGAAATACAGTTCACAGGAAGCATCACGCAAACTGGAAAAGTTGCTTCTTTCTGCAATTGCAAACTGGCAGTCAAAGAATGAAGGCGTAAGGATTGAAGACAGCAACCTGTATGTAAAAACGGTTCATGTTGACGGAGGACGTACAATGAAAAGATTACAGACAGCTCCGCAGGGAAGAGCTTACAGGTTGAGAAAAAGGTCAAATCATGTAACCCTTGTACTTGATACATTTAATAAGGAAACTGAAAAAAGCGAATAATAGAATATGGGACAGAAAGTAAATCCGATTGGTAACAGATTAGGCATAATCAAGGGTTGGGATTCCAACTGGTACGGAGGCAAGGATTTTTCAGGCAAACTGGTGGAAGACACCAAAATAAGGGATTACCTTAATGCCAGGCTTGCAAAGGCGAGTATTTCGAAAATAGTTATTGAAAGAACACTGAAGCTTATTACCGTAACCGTAAATACGGCACGACCCGGTATAATTATCGGAAAAGGCGGTCAGGAAGTTGACAAGCTTAAGGAAGAGCTTAAGAAGATTACCAAGAAGGAGGTACAGATAAATATTTTTGAAGTAAAACGTCCCGAACTGGATGCAAACATTGTAGGTAACAATATAGCCAGGCAGGTTGAAGGCAAGATATCATACAGGCGTGCGATAAAGATGGCCATAGCATCCACGATGCGTATGGGAGCCGAAGGTATCAAAGTCGTTATTTCGGGTCGTCTTGGTGGTGCTGAAATGGCCCGGACCGAGACATACAAGGAAGGTCGTATACCTCTTCATACCTTCCGTGCCGATATCGATTATGCACTGGCTGAAGCACATACCAAAGTAGGTCTTATCGGTATAAAGGTCTGGATATGTAATGGCGAAGTTTATGGCCGCAGGGATCTCAGTCCGAATATCGGAGCAAGGAATACAAAAGGTAAGAGTCTGAAAAGGAAGGTAAAGAAATAAAGAATTACAGTTGAACAATTTAAGTATATAATCCATGTTACAACCAAAAAGGTCCAAATACAGGAGAGCGCAGAAGGGAAGGATGAAAGGGAATGCACAGAGAGGCAATCAGCTTGCGTTCGGTTCATTCGGTATCAAAGCCCTGGAGCAGGCCTGGATAACAGGAAGGCAATTAGAAGCTGCCCGTCAGGCTGTTACACGTCATATGAAACGTGAAGGACAGCTCTGGATAAGGGTATTCCCCGATAAACCCATTACCAAGAAACCTGCAGAAGTAAGGATGGGAAAAGGAAAAGGTGCACCCGAAGGATTTGTAGTACCGGTTACACCGGGAAGAATTCTTATTGAAGCTGAAGGAGTTACTTATGAGGTGGCAAGGGAAGCACTCCGTCTCGGAGCCCAGAAGCTGCCTATTCCGACCAAATTCGTTGTCAGACGTGATTATGCAGAATAAAAAAGAATCAGAAAGATGAAAACATCAGAGATAAGGGAACTGAGCACGCCGGATCTTATTGAGCGTATAGATACGGAAAAGACCATGCTTGTCCGAATGAGGCTTAACCATGCCATTACACCGCTCGATAATCCTCAGAAGATCAAACAGACAAAGCTTACTATTGCCCGTCTGATGACTGAACTTCGCGCCAGGGAATTAAAAGAGAAAACTTTATAGCCGGATATCAGCAATGGAAAGAAATCTTAGAAAAGAACGTATCGGGATCGTTGTAAGCAACAAAATGGAAAAATCCATAGTGGTTGCCGTAAAAAGAAAAGTAAAACACCCGATCTATGGGAAGTTTATCAACAGAACAACAAAACTGATGGCGCATGATGAAGAGAATACATGCAATATCGGGGATACGGTACGCATTTCGGAGACCAGGCCTCTGAGTAAAAATAAGACCTGGAGATTAGTAGAAATCATTGAAAGAGCTAAGTAATCATGATACAGCAGGAATCCAGACTGACAGTAGCCGATAATTCGGGAGCCAAGGAAGTATTATGCATCAGGGTGCTGGGCGGAAGCAAAAAAAGATATGCTACTGTCGGCGACAAAATAGTGGTGAGCGTTAAATCCGCACTTCCTTCGGGTGAAGCAAAAAAAGGAACGGTGAGCAGGGCAGTTGTTGTCAGAACAAAAAAAGAGATACGCCGTCCTGACGGTTCATATATTAGATTTGATGATAATGCGGTTGTGCTTCTGACAAACCTCGACGAGGTAAGGGGTACCCGTATCTTCGGCCCTGTGGCCCGTGAACTGCGCGAAAAATACATGAAGATAGTATCACTTGCTCCTGAAGTATTGTAATATCTGTAAAAGAACAGCAATGCAAAAAAAATTACATATTAAAAAAGGTGACACGGTTATGGTGATAACCGGGGAATCAAAAGGCCAGAAAGGCCGTGTCCTTGAAGTAAACAGAGACAAGGAAAGAGCTATTGTTGAAGGTCTGAACCTGATATCAAAGCATACCAAGCCTCATTCAAAAGCTCCTCAGGGAGGTATTGTTAAAAAAGAGGCACCGATACATATTTCAAACCTTATGCTTATTGATCCGACATCAGGAAAACCAACACGTATCGGAAGAAAGCTGAATCAGAAAAATAAATTAGTGCGTTATTCAAAAAAATCAGGAGAGGAGATTAAGTAATGTACGTACCAGCATTAAAAACAAAATATAAGCAGGAAATTGTCCCTGCACTTGTAAAAGAATTCGGATACAAGACTGTTATGCAGGTCCCGAAGCTCAGAAAAATAGTTATTAACCAGGGTGTCGGCCAGGCTATTGCAGATAAGAAACTGCTCGAATCAGGAGTAAAGGAACTTACCGATATTGCAGGCCAGAAAGCTGTCCTTACATATTCCTCAAAAGATATTTCAAACTTCAAGTTAAGAAGGAATATGCCTATCGGTATTATGGTTACTCTCAGGAAGGAAAGGATGTATGAGTTTCTGGAGCGGCTGATTTCCGTTGCCCTGCCACGTATACGTGACTTTAAAGGTATAAATGCCAGGCTTGACGGAAGAGGGAATTATACTCTGGGTATAACGGAACAGATCATTTTCCCGGAAATAGACATTGATAAAGTGAACAAGATAATGGGTCTCCAGGTCACATTTGTGACTTCAGCAAAAACAGATGAAGAGGCGATGGCCCTTCTTAAAAATTTCGGATTACCATTTAAAACTTCTAAAAACTGATTATATGGCTAAGGAATCAATGATGGCCCGTGAGGTAAAGCGTGCAAGACTGGCCCGTAAATATGCTGAAAAAAGAAAACAGCTCAAAGCTGAAGGTAATTATGTGGCATTAAGCCGTCTACCGAGGAATTCAAATCCGAACAGACAGCGTAACCGCTGCAAGCTTACCGGCCGTACCAGAGGATATATGAGACAGTTTGGTATCAGCAGGATAACTTTCAGGGAAATGGCATCGACAGGACTGATCCCCGGTGTGAAAAAAGCCAGCTGGTAATATAAAATGAATAAAAACTATACAAAATAATACAAGATGACTGATCCGATTGCAGATTTATTGACCAGAATCAGAAATGCTATCCAGGCTGGTCACAAAGTTGTTGAGGCACCGGCATCCAATCTCAAGAAAGAGATTGCCAGGATACTGTTTGAAAAAGGATATATTCTGGGCTACAAGGTGGTAGAAGGCGGAAGTGCACAGGGTACACTGAAAATAGCACTCAAATATAATCCAAAGAGCAAACAGCCTGCCATAAAGGATTTACAGAGAGTAAGCCGGCCGGGTTTGAGAAATTACGCGGCTGCTGATAAACTCCCGCGTATCCTTAATGGCCTGGGTATAGCAATTATCTCGACCTCAAGGGGACTGATGACCGACAAGGAGGCAAAGAAAGAGAATATAGGTGGTGAGGTTTTATGTTATGTTTATTAATCAGGAGGAAAGCTTATGTCACGAATAGGGAAATTACCTGTTAACCTGCCAAAGGGAGTCAGCGTCAGTATAAGCGATGACAATGTGGTAACTGTAAAAGGGCCTCTGGGGCAGCTCAGCCAGAATATCGACAAGGATATTAAAATTGAGCTTGTTGATAACCAGATTCAGATCACAAGGCCGTCCGAATCAAAAAGCCATAAATCTCTGCATGGTCTTTACAGGGCGCTTATTGCCAATATGGTGACAGGTGTATCAACAGGTTTTAAAAAAGAGCTCGAACTGGTAGGTGTAGGTTACCGTGCTGAAGCTAAAGGTCAGAATCTCGAACTGAGCCTTGGTTATTCACATGATATCGTTTTCCAGCTGCCTGATGAGATCAAGGTTGAAACGAAAACAGAAAGAAGAAGCAATCCGATCATTACCCTGACATGTACCGACAAACAGCTTATCGGTCATGTTGCAGCAAAGATCAGATCATTACGTCCGCCGGAACCTTACAAAGGAAAAGGTATCAAATTTGTTGGCGAACAGCTGAGAAGAAAAGCCGGTAAATCTGCCAGTGTTTAGGATTTTATTAATCAGGTAAAAGTTTAAAAAGATGGCTTTAAGCAAATTGGAAAGAAGAACCAGGATCAGGATGAGGATCCGGAAAAAGATAAACGGTACTGCGGAGATGCCAAGAGTGGCAGTATATCGCAGTAATAAACAGATATATGTACAGCTGGTTGATGACCAGAATCATACCACACTTCTTTCTGCTTCCTCAAGGGAAAAGGAAGTGGCTGCGGTGACAGGCATAAAAAAGACCGAACAGGCAAAGCTTGTAGGGAAACTTCTTGCCGCAAAATGTAAGGATAAAGGTATAGAGCAGGTCGTATTTGACAGAAGCGGATATAAATATCATGGCAGGGTTAAATCGCTGGCCGAGGCAGCCCGGGAAGGCGGATTAAAATTTTAATTAATTATGGCAGACGGTATTAGAAAAGTAAAGACCAGCGATCTTGAATTAAAAGACAGGCTGGTAAGTATCCAGAGGGTTACAAAGGTTACAAAAGGAGGACGTACATTCAGCTTTTCGGCAATTGTGGTTGTCGGAAATGAAGCAGGTATTGTGGGCCATGGTCTTGGAAAAGCCAGTGAAGTGACCACTGCAATTGCAAAAGGGATTGAAGATGCAAAGAAAAATCTTATAAAGGTACCGGTTATTAAAGGTACAATACCTCATGAGCAGGTTGCCAAGTTCGGCGGTGCAAAGGTATTTATCAAACCGGCTTCAGAAGGTACAGGTATAAAGGCCGGTGGTGCTATGCGTGCCGTTCTTGAAAGTGTCGGCGTAAGAAACGTTCTGGCCAAATCAAAAGGCTCTTCAAATCCTCATAACCTTGTTAAGGCAACTTTTGCCGCACTCCTTGAAATACGCGATGCTTATTCCATAGCGGGCTCCAGGGGAGTATCTATTGAAAAAGTGTTTAACGGCTGATGTAAAGTATATTATGATGGCAAAAATACGTATTACCCAGGTTAAAAGCAGAAACGGGAAACCCGAAAGGCAGAAAAGAACACTTGATGCCCTGGGTATCCGTAAACTGAACCATAGTGTCGAACATGAGGCAACACCTCAAATACTTGGAATGGTTCATAAAATTAAACACCTTGTTAAGGTGGAAAATATTTGAAGTTTATAATATTAAGATATTAAAGTGATGGATTTAAGTAATTTAAAACCAGCTAAAGGATCGGTAAGAAAAGGCAGACGTCTTGGTCGCGGACAAGGTTCAGGCAAAGGAGGAACTTCCACCAGAGGCCATAAAGGTGCGAAACAAAGATCAGGATATGCAAAGAAATTAGGGTTTGAAGGCGGACAGATGCCCCTTCAGAGGCGTTTACCGAAATATGGTTTCACAAATATCAGTCGCAGGGAATATAAAGGTATAAACATCGGTGTTCTGCAGACTCTTTCAGAAAAGAATAATATTGAAAAGATCGACAGGGATGTACTGATCTCTGCAGGGCTTATTTCCAGGAATGACCTGTTTAAAATACTTGGAAAAGGCAGCCTTGGCAGAAAACTTGAGGTTCATGCCCATGCATTCAGTAAATCAGCTGTAAAAGCAATTGAAGCCAATAACGGAACTGCTGTAAAAATGTAATTTCATGAGACTGATTCAGACCATAAAGAACATATTCAAGATTGAAGACCTCCGGGCCAGATTAGTATATACATTCTTAATCATACTTCTGTACAGATTTGGTAAATATATAACGCTTCCGGGTATTGATCCATCCCAGCTTGAAGGACTGCGTAATCAGACATCAAGCGGGATAATGGGATTACTTGATATGTTTTCAGGAGGTGCATTTTCCCAGGCATCGGTTTTCGCCCTCGGGATCATGCCATATATATCAGCTTCCATTGTGGTTCAGCTCCTTGGTATCGTATTTCCTTATTTTCAGAAATTACAGAAAGAAGGTGAAAGCGGAAGACGTAAGATGAATCAGTATACCAGGATCCTTACTGTATTCATACTGGTACTTCAGGCACCCACATATCTTGTTAACCTTCATGCACAGCTTCCGGCATCTGCATTTATAATGTCGGGTATGTTCTTCCAGATCTCATCGGTGATCATCCTTACTGCAGGTACCATGTTCGTTATGTGGCTCGGTGAAAGGATAACCGATAAAGGTATCGGTAACGGTATATCACTGATCATCATGATCGGTATTATTGCCAGGATGCCAGCTAATTTTGTATTTGAAGCCGGTGCAAGAATGAACGGTGCCGGAGGAGCAGTGGCTCTGATCGTTGAAATAGTGGTTCTGTTCGTTGTAATACTCGGGACCATCCTCCTTGTCCAGGGAACCCGCCGTGTTCCGGTTCAGTATGCAAGAAGAATAGTCGGGAACAAACAATACGGAGGTGTACGTCAGTATATTCCGCTTAAAGTAAATGCAGCAGGAGTTATGCCCATAATATTTGCACAGGCTATAATGATGCTGCCGATAATCATTGCTGGTTATGCATCAAATCCTTCATCAGGATTTGTTGTGGCATTCTCCAATATGTATGGTTTCTGGTATAATCTGGTAACTGCTATCCTTATCATTCTTTTCACATACTTCTATACTGCAATTACAATTAATCCTGTTCAGATGGCTGAAGATATGAAGAAGAACGGAGGATTTATTCCGGGGATCAAACCTGGCAGGAAAACAGTTGAATTTTTTGATATGATAATGTCGAGGATCACTTTGCCCGGATCTATTTTCCTGGCAATAATTGCGATTCTTCCGGCCATTGCCGTGAAAGCTGGTATTACACCCCAGTTTGCACAGTTTTATGGCGGAACATCTCTTCTGATCCTTGTGGGAGTTATTCTTGATACTCTTCAGCAGATTGAGAGTCATTTACTTATGAGGCATTATGATGGTCTGATGAAATCAGGCAGGGTTAAGGGGCGGTCGGGTGCCGTTACATCCATATAATTGTATCGCGTTCTTTGATGTTGTATTATAAAACTGATGAAGAGGTCGGATTGTTGAGGGAAAGCAATTTACTGGAGTCAAAAACCCTGGCCGAAGTAGCCAGACATATACAACCCGGGGTTACAACTCTTAATC
>CAYQZL010000114.1:0-13993 GCA_964421975.1 uncultured Rikenellaceae bacterium | reverse complement strand
TTATTATCGGATGCGGCCTGAGCCGGCTCTAATCCAAACCTGCATGATCCTAATTTATATATCTCGTTTGCTTATTCACTCTTGACTTCGGGTGTTTTCTTTCGTAATTTTAATAAGAATTTTATTAACTAAACCTCTGAAGTAGAAGTGCTATGGTCGAAACGGATTGGAAGAATCTCCTGATCATAGCTTAAGCAATTTTTGACCTTATATTAATAAAATTACTATGAAAACCAGAAAGCCATCAATTAAAGTTTTGATCTGCATGCTTTTAATTATGCCGGTCATCCCGATGTTAAAACTTAATGCTCAGGACTATCAGATAACTTTCACCGGTTCAGGCGGAAGTACAACCGTGGATTCCGTATTTGTTGAGAACCTCACCCAGGGTACAACCCTGAAAATGAAAGGAAGCGATATCTTGCATCTGAAGGGAACTGTCTCAGTATTTGATATAAGCAGTGATAAAGAAACGGGAAAAATAATTTTCTATCCCAACCCGATGAAGGATCATGTAAAGATGCAATTCATTCTCCCGGAGGCGGGCGAGACCATGATCACCCTTTACGAAATTTCCGGAAAGGAGATAGCAAAAAACCGTGATCTTCTTTCAAGAGGTGAGCATACCTATTCTCTGCAGGATATCAGGGAAGGGATATATCTGGCATATGTCACCGCCGGCAGATATTCACTGAACGGGATGCTGATAAGCACAGGTTCAACAGGGAATGGAGTGAAAATAGTCCATGAAAGCTCAGCAATATCCCAGGATAAGAAAGCTGATTCAAAAGGCACAAATGACGAAGCAGTGATGCAATTTAATACCGGCGACAGATTAATGTTTCTGGGCAAATCAGGTATTTACCAAACAATTGTAACTGATGTACCAGTCTCAAGCAAGACTATTGCATACAATTTCATTGCGTGTACCGACGGAGATGGGAATAATTATCCGGTTGTATTCATAAGTTCATCCAAAGGCATTGGTGATAATACTGATTTAAAACCAGATATCGGGACTCAGGCGTGGATGGGTGAAAACCTTAGAACAACCAGGCTTACCGGTGGCCCTGATATCCCTTACGTTATTGACGGTTCAGTCTGGACAGGTTTGAATACCCCTGCATATTGTTTGTATAATAACCATCAGGGAAATAAAAATGTTTATGGAGCTTTATATAACTGGTTTACTGTAACCACCGGTAAATTATGTCCTTCCGGTTTTCACGTGCCGACAGATGCAGAATGGACGGTACTGGAAGATTATCTTGGTGGTCGCAATGGAGCGGCTTTAAAACTTAAGGAGACAGGAACAAGTCACTGGGCATATCCAAATACTGGTGTCACCAATGAAACAGGTTTTACCGCCCGTCCCGGCGGATCCAGGACAAATGTTTTCGATGGCATCGGATACTTCGGCAGATGGTGGTCGTCCACAGAGCAGACAGCGCCGGGGAAAGGTATAGATAATGCAGCATTATGGACGGATTCTTCAGACAGTAAATCAATCTATGTTTGGGTCAGAGTAATGGATAATCAGTTCGCAAATACCTGGAGGGGTGTAAATGAGAAATACTGGGGGCTTTCTGTCCGCTGCCTTCAGGACTGACAGGGATGGTTGGAGGACTGAGGAACTGAGAGACATGGTTAAGCAAGTTGAAAGAGTTGTGTTTTGTGAGTAGTGAGTTTGTTTGTTTGAGTTTGGAGTTTGATTAAATGAAAAATCTTTTACCACGGAGTTAATAAAAATAAATCAATTATGAAAACTGTACCGGATTTTAAAAAATCGACGACCTGCATCCTTCTGATCCTGCCGGTCATTTCGGTACTGAGCCTTCAGGCACAGGATGTTCTGGTAAGTTTTGCCGGTGTCGGCGAAAGTTCTAAAGTGGACTCGGTCATTGTGGAAAATGTAACCCAGGGTAAAATACTGAGGATGAAAGGCAGTGATACATTACGTCTCGTCTCATTAACAACCGTAATAGAACCGATCAATAAATACAAAACAGGTAAAGTATTCCTTTATCCAAATCCTGTGACAGATTTGGCAAGGATCAGGTTCACTTTGCAGGAAGCTGGAGAAACTGTATTAAGACTCTATGATATTACCGGCAGAATAATAGCACAGACAAGAAATCTGCTTTCCGTGGGTCAGCATACGTACACCGTACAAGGGATTAAAGAAGGGCTTTATGTTATAAAGATCAATTCCGGCAGATTCTCATACAGCAGCAAATTGATAAGCTCTGCATCCGGGAATTCAGCAATTTCAATATTATATGAGGACACGGAAAATTTATTAGTATCCCAGGACAAGCCGGAAGACTCAAAAGGCACATGTTTGCAATGTAAAACATTCTCATATAATTTAGGAGACAGGTTTAAAATAACAGGTACTTCAACAGTATCAACAAGAGCTGCCAGCACAGTCATAACGACCACATTTGATCCGGAAAATTCGAGTCTGACTCTGACATTCAATTTCAGTACCTGCTATGACGGAAATGAAGTCAGTTATTCAGTGGTCCAGATTGGCACACAATTATGGATGGCAGAAAACCTCAAAACCAGTAAGTATATAAATGGTGAAAACATCCTATATGTAACTGAGAATTCTAAATGGGAAGAACAAGGCACTTATGGATACTCTGCATATTGCTGGTACAACAATGACATTGGAAACAAAATTATTTATGGTGCTCTGTACAACGATTACACGGATAACATATGTCCAACAGAGTGGCATAAACCCACAGAAGATGAATGGACAATTTTAGCTAACTACCTTGGATTTATAGGTAATGCAGGAGGTAAATTAAAAGAACCCGGAACTCTTCATTGGTTAAGTCCCAATACAGGGGCAACTAACCAAAGCGGCTTTTCAGCTGTTCCGGGAGGATACCGCAGCTCCAATGGAACTTTTTTTCACCTTGGTGAATATGGTGTCTGGCAATGTTTCTCAAATTATACAGAAAATCCACCAACTGTTCATCTGACTAACAATTCCGGCTCTATGTCCATAGTACCTTACTACAGATCAGTCGGGAAGTCTGTTCGCTGTCTGAAAGATTCAGGAATTGGTGTTTTAAAGGATATTGATGGGAATCTGTATACGACTATCAATGTGGGGAATCAGGTGTGGATGGGACAGAACCTCGCAACAACCCATTACAATGATGGCTCAGATATTCCGTTAGTGACGGATAATAGTTTGTGGAACAATCTTGCAACCCCGGGTTATTGCTTTTATGATAATGATGCGTTTAATATCATGAAAAACACTTATGGGGCCTTATATAACTGGTATTCTGTTAATACAGGACGGTTATGCCCATCAGGCTGGCACGTACCTTCTGAAGTTGAGTGGTCAACTTTACTTACAAATTTAGGTGGTGAAAGTATAGCGGCCGGTGGATTGAAAGAAGCAGGTACAGAACACTGGCATTATCCCAACACCCGGGCAACCAATGAAACAGGTTTTACAGCTCTGCCCGGGGGCAGCCGCAACAATAATTATAATTTTCAATCAATCGGGCACTACGGAACCTGGTGGTCAGTTTCAGAATCCGATTCCCAGAATGCATATTTTCACACCATGAGTTACAGTTCCAATAATGTGACTCCGGGCATATTTCTCAAGACCTCGGGTTATTCTGTACGTTGCTTGAAGGATTGAATGGCCAAGGGCTCTGAGCGCAGAGCGGGAAAAAAGCGGTGAGAGATGAGAGATGAGTCAGGAGCGGTGAGTTGTGAGTTGTGGATTATAGTCGTTAGGAGTTTAAGATTAAACAATAGGATTAACTCTCATCCAAACCACCGGGATACTAATCCGGAATCCGGTTTTACTCATTTCGTATTGACTTAAGTTATTTAAATTCTTAAATTTAGATAGCAATAAGATGTATTCGTTATTATTTGAATAATTATTTGTCAAGCTTATAAAATTCAAAAAAATCTATACTAATAAAAAATACCTCAGTGTCTATGAAATCAATTATACTCCTTTCTAAAAAAATAATGATCAATAAGATCATTGCAATAATTGCAATTCTGATCTCGATTGGTGAATTCTCATTAATAGCACAGATATCCGGCACCAATAGTATCGTTATCGGCGATGTTGACTTCAGCTCCAAGGGCGTTGAAATAGACATAGTTGACGAAAGTAATTCACATGTATTCCCTTCAATGTACGTTGAGCCTGACGGCACTGCACACCTGGCATATGTTAAAAACAATACAATGATATATGCTAAAAGAGACCGTCAGAGTGAATGGATTTATAAGTCTCTGGGAAGCTGTGTAGCCTGTAACCAGAATGATATCGTGATGGATAAAACCGGAAATATTCACATTGTAGTCCAGGATTTCCTGGAGACTGTCTCTCCCAATGGCAGGCTTTTTCATTTTAAAGTAACTCCGGAAGGAATATATAACAAAAATCTGGTTCATTATTCTTATCTGTTTTGTGATCTCGTTGGATTTCACAGCATGTCACTGAAGGTCGACAGCCAGAATGAGCTTCATCTTGTATTTCAGGCACGTCCAGGTCCTGCCAGCGCTGGTCCCCTGATGGAAATGCATACCTCCGGAGGAAACTGGACAGAACCCGTAATCTTTTCAACACGTTATGCCTACGATCACGTCGACATGGAAGTTGATGCGGAAGATAACCTGCAGGTAAGTTATTATGGGACCGATATCGGATTTGGTTATATGAAGAAAAATTCGGGAGGATCATGGAGTGAACCCGAAACTCCTGAACCGGGTTGGTCCGGAACACAGCTCGAAGGAATGGTTACTTCCATAATCACGGATGATGATCTGAATCCTCATATTTCTTATGTGGGGCAGGTAAACCACGATAACAGGGAAGATATTAAATATGCCTGGAAAAAGGATGGAATTTGGAATATCAGCATGGTTGACCAGGGCGGATTTCAAAGTGCAGGTAATGATATCGTTCTTGACAAGGATGGCTACCCTCATATCTCTTATGTTCTGCTGAATAAAAAAGAAATGAGATATGCAACAAACAGGACAGGGACGTGGATAAAGAAGGTATTTGATATAAGCCCCGAACCTCTATGGCCGCATACTATTGATATGGGTATTGATCAGGATAATTATATCCATATAGTATATCCTAAAGAATATGATCCATACAAGGTCGCTTATGCTTTAATTTCACCTTTTGATTATTTTGATGTTGAACCTGATATACTTGATTTCAGGGGAGTACTGCCAGGTGCTTCAAAAACACTGGAAATGCAGATAATTAATCTGACATCCCAGAGCTTAGAAATAGATTCTATAACCCTCAGAGATCCAAGGCTGAGCAAGGACAAAAATTCATTCATTATAAATGGTAATGCCACTGAAAAAGTAAATATCACGTTAAATCATACAAACAGCCCCTGGAGTGACAATCTCTTAAGCATATGGTATGGCGGATTATTTACCGATGTCCCTGTAATGGCAACCAGCTGGCAGCCAATACTGACAGTCGACCCTTATTTTGTCAGATTTGAAGATACTCCTCTTAATACAACCACAACAACAAAAGTAAAACTCACAAACTCCGGGAATCTTGATCTGATCATAACGAAAGTTGAAGAATATAAAGTGCAGGGAAGCCTTGTTAACGACTATTTCGGTCTTGCGGGTCATAATTGCACAACCATCCAGCCCGGGCAGTTCTGCGAAGTGGAGTTAAGCTTTAATCCGCAAAAGACAGGTGAGCTCTATTCTTATCTTCACATTTATTCCAACGATCCTGTTAATCCTTATAAAAAGATCACCATGTCGGGCAGGGCTGCATTTCCTTGGATCAGTCCCGATAAATCAGAAATCAATTTCGGGTATTGCCAGGTTGGACAAAGTGTGACAAAATCACTTACTGTCACCAATGTTGGCAAACTGGCCCTAATCATCACCAATGCTTCAATTTCCGGCGCCAATGCAAGTCAGTTTACACTTGTCAACCCATGTACAACTCTCCAGCCGGATGAGTCGTGTGTAATGCAGATCACAATGTCACCGACCAGTGCTGCAGATTTAACGGCAAATCTTGCAATAATATCAAATTCGCTCTATAACAACATTTATAATGTAACCCTTAAAGGATCAAGCTATGTGAAGAATCTGGAAATCATACCGGCGCTGACAGATTTCGGCGAAATAAACACGGGTGCCAGATTCTCAAAACAGGTACAGCTTCGTAATACCGGGAGCGGGACTGTCAATATTTCCGGTATTGAGATTTCGGGCATGAATATGGAGGAATTCATACCTGAACATAATTGTACAGTCATAAACGAAGGGGCAACATGTAATGTGACAGTATGGTTCACCCCGCTTTTCTCCGGTCCGAAAACTGCTTCACTTGTTGTTACATCCGATGATACGTATGAACCCACACAATCTGTAATCCTTCAGGGTACAGGAGGATCTGCCTTACCCTTGGAAGTGACCATTAATGCTGATCCCGGAGTCGGTATGGCACCTCTGGATGTACATTTTACTGCTGATATAACAGGAGGGCAGCCTCCTTACAGATACAACTGGAATTTTGGTGATCAGACTTTCAGTGAGGAGACAGCACCAGTGCATACTTATGCTGAATCAAAATTATATAATGTTTCACTTCAGGTGGAAGATGTTCATGGTACCAAGACCAGTGCCGGCAAGTTGGTTTTCGTGCTGACGAGTGACGACCCCATTGTAAAAGCTTCTGCAACCCCGGTCAGCGGTCCGGTACCTCTCCAGGTGCAATTAAATGCAACTATTACCGGAGGTCAGCAGCCTTTTACATATTTGTGGGAATTCAGGGACGGCACAACCAGCAGTATTCCGAATCCTGTTCATAGCTATTCTGCACCCGGCAGCTACTGGGCAAGGATCACTGTCACTGATACGGATGCTGATAAAGGAAGGGATTCTGTGCTTATTACTGTTCAGTCTCCAAATAGTATTGCCGGACAGATCTGGAATGAAACAGGAACGGTACCGGTAATAAAATCTGTTGCCGTAATATATCCGCAATCGGATATCGCCCATTCTTCGAATCTTTCATTGTATGGTATCAACTCATATCTTTTCCAGAACCTGTCTGTTGCAAATTATACTGTCAGGGTTCTTCCCGATGCTGTTGTATATCCCGATTACCTGCCGACATATCTCGGCAACACCCTTGCAATGTTTGAAGCTACATGGGTTCAGACTTCCGGGAATATCACAGGCAAAGATATCAGCCTCATTAAAAGACCTCCGGCAAATACTGGTTCATATCTGATCTCAGGTAATCTGATCCAGACATTTGACGGTAAAGGACTCTCTGTAATATTTAATAAAGGAGAAAAAAACGGCGATCCTGTTCCAGGAGCGCTTGTTTATCTGAAAGGTTCTGCAGACGGATCCCTGAAAGCATATGACATTACTGATGCAGACGGATCGTTTGAATTTGGCAACCTTCCTTCAGGCACATATTTGTTCGGTGCTGACTTTAAAGGTAAACCAATGGATGCAGGGAATATTCCGCTCACTGTAGATGCCTCAAGAAATACCATTGAGATACTGGCCACTGTGGGTACTGACAATATAAAAATTACCGACCTGTCCACCGGATCAGAGGATTTAAATCTGGCAGGTTTAAAAGTCTATCCGGTTCCTGCAGGCGATCAACTTGTAATTGAAATACCAGGAGGATTATTCCAGGGAAATTCCATCAGATTGAGCATACTCGACATATCTGGCAGATATTTGTTCATCGATAATAAGTTTGAGCTGACTGAAAGCCCGGTAGTCCTTGATATAAACCATCTTAAAGACGGGATATATTTACTTGAGGCAGCAGACAAAATAATAAGCCGCAAGGTAAAGATTGTGAAAACACAATGAGTGATGAGAGATGAGTGATGAGAGATGAGATGGATTAAGGGTGAGAATAAACTACGTATTATAAGACATATTATAAGACATATTTTAATACGTAGTTTCTGAAAATGACCAACAAAATGATTATTAATTAAACAGAATCAGTCATGAAGAAATTAATTACTCTTTTTATTTCGATCACGTTGACTTTATGGCTTTATGCCCAGTCACCTGAATTGATGAGTTACCAGTGTGTTGTCAGAGAACGTGGCGGTGAACTAATTAAAGATCAAAATATCGGAGTCAGAACAACTATTCTGAGGGGAACCATGATCCCAATGATTATCTATCAGGAAACTTATAGTCCGATACCGGTAACAAATGAAAACGGCCTGCTCACACTTCAGATCGGAAGTGGAAAACCAATAACCGGTGATTTTTCAAAGATAAACTGGTCGTCAGGACCATACTTTCTCAAAACGGAGATAGATCCTGCAGGTGGTTCAAATTACACAATTACCGGCCAAAGCCAGATATTGAGTGTACCTTATGCCTTATATTCTGAAAAAACAGGATCATTTGCAGAAACCGATCCATTATGGACAGGAGCTTCCGGAAATTACTATACAAAAAGTAATCTTCAGACTTCCGGACAGTCGTCAGTTCACTGGAACAACCTGACAAATATGGATGCTGACGTTGAAGATCTTGCTTCGGATGGCATTCTTACCGGATCGAAAGTCGGATCAGGTATTTCTGCTGCCAATATTACAACCGGGACTATCCCGCTTGCGAGATTATCAGGTATTACGGCAACTCAACTATCTGCGACTGCAAATATCGAAACAAATCAGATAAAATTTCTGCAGGCAAATAAAGTAGCGGGTATATCACCAAACTTCATCCCGCGCAGCGACGGAACAGGACTTATAAACAGTTCAATTTATAATGATGGAGAACAGGTTCGCATTGGTACAGGTTTACCGGAAGCCCTGCTTCATCTGAGAAATTATGAAGGGCCCCAGTTAAAAATAGGTAGTAGCAACAATCCGGGCTGGGAATGGTATTTCAGTGTCAATCCTTCAGGAGATCTGTATTTATTAAATGAAGGCAATGGGAGTCCCGTAAATGCCATCTCCATAGATGTTATGGGAGATGTTATCAAAATGGGAATCGGAACATCCACTCCTTATTACAGATTACAGGTTGGCATCCCCGGCGACGGAAGTGAGGCAAGGGCAAATGCCTGGAACCTTCTTTCCGATGCAAGGTTAAAAAGAGACCTTACAAAATTGACAGATCCCTTCGCAAAACTGAATATGATAAATGGATACTATTTCTACTGGAATTCAGGAATCAACAGCAAGAGGGAAGTAGGTTTATCCGCGCAGGAGGTAAGGGAAATACTTCCCGAAGTGGTTTCAGAAGGTGGAGACGGCTATCTGTCAATTGAATATGGCAAAATGGCACCTTTGATTATTGAAGCTCTGAAAGAACTTAAAGCTGAAAACGAGAAACTCAAATTCCGGATCGAAAAATTGGAAGCAGAAATTGGTAAATGAATTTATTTTAATTAAAAATCAGGCAACCATGAAAAAATATTTCCTGTTAATTCAACTTATAATTTTCTGCTTTTCAGCAGACATTATGTATTCCCAGCAGGAAGGCTGGTCAATTTTAAATCTCGGGCATAATATTACAACAAATAACAAATATGCCGTGGGAGGAACATGCCTGATATTTGCCGAGAATTCATCCCGAAATGTATTTGGATTCAATATAAATACTGGTAAATGGAATACCATTACAGTATCAACAACCCTGCCATGGACAGTGGCACATTCAAATGGTAACACTGCCATGATCGTGAACGACTCTCTGGCTGTATTCTACAGCGCATACAACGGAAATTTTGCAACACTCAGGTTTGAAGGACAGAAAATTAATTTTGGAACAAAATGGGTTGGCTGTAAGGAGAATTATGGTTTTCTGATTACAGATACAAAAATCTATTTTTTCGATGCCGAAGATTCACAGATCAGGAGTTTGACTTACACGGGTGTTGGAACCAGTTCACCCGGGGGAGGAATAAATGATCATGGTGATTATTTCTGTATGAATATATGGAATACAGTTACATCGGCGCATACTGTGGTGGCTTATAGCCCGATCAAAAAAACCATTTCTGAATATACGTTAGGGCCATTGGCGGTAAGCGGAGGCAATTTTGTATTTCTAGATCATGGATTTATTGTTAGTTCTATCGCCGGGCCTCCTTATTATGGTCTGGGCTACAGTACATACACCGGGAATTTTAGTATAAAAACTTCTGACAAACTACCCATAAGCTTGCACTGGTCTTCCTGCGACCCGGTCAGTGTAAATAAAAGATTATGTTGTTTGTTTCATTACAGAGGGGAAATTGATCAGGATGGAATCGCTCCCGTAACTTTATGGGTTTATAACACCCTGAGCGGGACTTTTGATGAATTTAAATACAGTTACCATTATAATAATTCTCACATCGTTCCCGATGCAATCATTGTAGGAGGGGAAGGGGCTTTACATTCACTATATGACAAGGATAACGGCAATCAGGTAAATGTTATAATATATAATGCATACACCCGTACTTTTACCCAGAACAATTTCAATTTTACTTATAATTACAGGAATGGTAATTATTTAGGAGGGCATGTAATTGCTATTACGACTATGAACAAAATTATTTTTCATGATTTCATAAACGGGACTTCGGTAAATTATCCTTCTGACTGGCAGGAAGGAAATTTCCCCGCTTTTTACGGTATGAAAATGGGTAATGAATATATAGTCACAGTTTACAGAGATCCTGCCGAGACAGATAATACTAAGTTTAAGATCCTGAGCTTCAATGGATCGACAGGATTGATAAAATCAGTCAGTTACACTCCGCAAAGTTATTATTCCACAATTTTTGCAGCCAGTAATTACTCTACTGTTTTTCTCACAAATCCTTCTCCGCCTTACAGCAATATAATATACTCGGCTACCCAGGATAAATGGATAACCAAAACCATGACGACAGGCGTGACTTACGGCTGTAAAAATACATTCTGCATTCACCGGTACCAGAATGAGAATATTACTGAAATCTTTGATGCCGGAACCGGTAATGAGACAACAATACCGGCATATCCTTCATCAACCTTCCCATCTCAGTTGATTTTAAGGGACAGTATCTTCGGAATGTCTGGAACAGATCAGAAGCTCTATGCTTTTAGTTCATTTAATCATACCATAGCATCTGATCCTGTAATTGTAAATTATTACAGCGCGGCTCAAAGTGACCGGATGATTTTTTATTATACCCCCGAAACAACAACTTCTGTAACTAATCTTCTTTTTGATGCAAACATAGGGAAGTATGTTCCACTCTCAACAAGCGACCAGACGCACGGAACAATTATACATTACGCTGCAGGTATGAAAACAGCAGTAAAAATCTGCAGTAAAGGATTCCTTTTTGCATATAATCCTAAAGCTGTTGGTATTGTGGAAGCTCCGCTAGTCAACGCAACAGCATCACAATATTCCGGCGAAGCACCATTTACAGTGCATTTCAATGCTGAAGTTACCGGTGGTAATGCACCAATCAGCTTCATGTGGAAATTTGGTGACGGAAGCACCAGTACAATCCATGATCCAGTTTATAACTTTACATCACCCGGTACATACATTACCGAAGTTACAGTGACTGACATTGACGGAGATACCGGTATATGCTCGCTGGTTATTACTGTCAGTGATAATCCTACATCAATTGAGGAAAGATCACTTATTAAACCAAAAGTATATCCTGTCCCTGCAGGAGATCAGCTGAATCTTGAGATACCTGAAGGTATTTTCGGAAGCAATTCTGTCAGATTAAGCATCTTCGACCTCTCAGGTAAATGTGTTCTGGTTAATGATCATTTTGATCTGTCAGCCAGTCCGGGCACTATTGATATTGCCGGTATCCCTGAAGGTGTTTACCTGATGAATCTGAGCGATGGGAAAATTGTTCACAGGCTGAAAATAATCAGGATGAAATAAGACGCTACAAGCAGGCTGTACCTATCGGACTCTCTCCATTCGGAATCCGGGAGCCGCATAGGGGTGATATGTTTGTAGCATTAATAACCGTTTCAAAATTACCAGCCGCATAGCGGCGACATGTTTGCAGCAACAGTATTAACTCGTTCTCCTGAGCCGCGTAGTCTGTTTGTAGCTGCAGAGCAGCGGCATGTATAAACTATGCCTTTATTTCCCTGATAAAAAAAATCTTGCTATTTTTACCTTATCCCCTTATAAAAAGGGAATTTTTTTGGCCATAATTAAATACGTGGAAATAATGATCTACATACTGGTATTAGTAGTTTTCCTTGCCCTTTTTGCCCTTATTCTTTACAATTCCCTTATCAGGAAGAAAAACGACGTTGAAAATGCATTTGCATCTATTGATGTAATGCTTAAGAGAAGGCATGACCTTATTCCGGCACTAGTGGATACAGTTAAAGGATACATGAATTATGAAAAGGACCTGCTAACGGAAATTACCGAACTCAGGGCCAAGGCAATATCAGATAATCTGACAAATGAAGAACGCATAAAGATCGAGAATAAGATCCGGAAAGATCTGTCAGAAATTCTGGTGGCGGTTGAAAATTATCCCGACCTGAAGGCAAGTCAGAATTTCCTGAAGCTGCAAGGTGCTATAAATGAAACAGAAGAACAGTTATCAGCATCAAGGAGAGCATTCAATGCAGCAGTTACAATATTCAACAATGCAGTTGAAGTATTCCCCTCAAATCTCATGGCTTCTATGATGAAATACGGAAGAAGGACTCTTTTTGATATACCGGAATCAGAAAAGATAAAACCGGATATAAGCCCATTAACCCCAACGGGTGACCAGAAAATGCAACTATGAGCAGGTATAAAAATTTCAGGGAATTTTACGAGACATCCCTTAAACCCGATCTCGAGATAATCGACCGGGAAAGGAAAAAGACTAACAAACGGGCACTTACGATCATTACAGCTACAGTGGCAGCTGTAATCCTTGAGATTGTTCTAATCCCTTCCTCCGCTGAGATGCTGAAAGGATTTATCCCTATGATAACCGGTTTTGCCGGCCTGGTTACCACAGGGATTGTCAGTAAAAATTACCGTAAGGAGTATAAAAGCAAGATCATTCCCAGGATAACCAGTTTCCTGGATGAAGGAATGGTCTATACCCCGGATGCGATAGTCCCTGTCTCAGAGTTTATAAAAAGCGGCATTTTTTCTCTTTCAGTCGACAACTATACAGGAGAAGATCATTTCAGGGGGAAGATCGGCAAGACAGATATCGAGTTTTCAGAAGTGACTGCAAAGCATCTCAATATTACCCATACAGAAAAGGGGACCAAAGAGGAATACACAACAATTTTCAGGGGAATATTCATTGTTGCGGATTTTAACAAGAACTTCCTTACTCATACTTTAGTACTTCCTGACACTGCCGAAAAGCTTTTTGGAAAATTCGGACAGACACTTCAATCGATTGGTGCGGGAAAGAAAAAACTTGTCAGGCTTGAAAATCCCGAGTTCGAAAAAGAGTTTTGTGTATATGCCGATGACCAGATTGAAGCAAGGTATATTCTTACTCCTTCGCTTATGGAAAGGATTGTCGCGTTTAAACATAAGTGGAATACGAGGATCAGTCTTTCTTTCATCGATTCAAAAGTTTATCTGGCGATCAATATGAACAAAAATCTCTTTGAAACCAGGATCTTCAGACCTGTTGCCGATTACTCCTTCATGGAAGAAAATTTGCGGTTTCTTATTCTTCTTACAGGTATAGTAGAAGATTTGAATCTGAACACCCGGATATGGACAAAAGAATAGCATCCGAATCATGAAGGGCGTTGTGGTAATTGTATAGACCTCCGTTTCGCCTGAGGCGGGGCAGCACATTGGAAGGCTTTTTGCTGATCGTAACGACCCCTGCCCCGCTGGAAGGATTTCCTGCTTATCGTAACAACCCCTGCCCCGCCTGAGGCGGGGCTGCCCCCTGGAAGGGGGCTAAATCCCTGCAATTGAGATAATTTTACTA
>CAYQZL010000113.1:0-14195 GCA_964421975.1 uncultured Rikenellaceae bacterium | reverse complement strand
ATTATTCATTAACTGTTATATTAATTTTTCATTTGATAATATTTTAATTTTCCAACTATTAATAACCAAAACAATTAAAAAAGTATGAAGAAAACCGATTTAAATGGTACTCAAATTAAAGAAGTACCAGGAAAACATTTTCTGTTAATGGTGAAGATGTTTTTTATCTTGTTGCTAACTACAGCTTTTTTTTCTGTGTCACATGCTGCACAGCAGAAAAAACAGCTTTCCGGAACTGTAGCCGATGCGTCCGGTGAACCGCTTATTGGTGCAAGTATCGTTGAAAAAGGCACAACCAACGGTACCCTGACAAATATTAATGGTATGTTTTCGCTACAGGTTGAAGAAAATGCTGTTATTCAGGTCTCCTATATCGGCTATTTAGCCCAGGAGATAAACACTGCCGGAAGAACCTCGGTAAACATAACCTTAGAATTAGATACCCGCTCACTTGAAGAAGTGGTGGTTGTAGGTTATGGAACCCAGAAAAAAGCTAACCTTACCGGTGCGGTTGATCAGGTTGGTGATGATGTGTTTAGCGGCCGGCCGATGCCCAATGTGACCCAGGGCCTTCAGGGAGTTATTCCAAACCTTGCTATTTCATTGGCTGACGGTAAACCAAGCAGGAGCGCAAGTTACCAGATCAGGGGAACAACTTCAATCGGACAGGGGGGAAGCGCACTGGTTATGATTGATGGTGTTGAAGGCGATCCTGCCATGCTTAATCCCAATGACATTGCAAGTATTTCTATCTTAAAAGATGCCTCTTCTGCTGCTATTTATGGAGCCAGAGGAGCTTTTGGCGTAGTGCTTATCACAACTAAAAATCCAGAAAAAGGACGTACCTCAGTTACATATAGTGGCTCTGTTGTAATGAAATCACCTACTCAGGTACCCGATATGGTAACTGATGCAAATCTTTATGCCACAATGTTTGTAGAAGCATATTCATCTTATTATGATTATGCCAGAACTCCTTCAACATTTCATAAATCTGTTCCTTACAATGCTGACTGGCATGAAGAAATGGCAAACAGGCCTCCCGGTTCCGGAAAACCGGAAGTGGAGATAGGTTCGAACGGGAATTACCAGTATTTTGCCAATAATAACTGGTATGAAATGTTGTATAAAGACCGGTCTTTCGGTAATGAGCACAATATTGCAATTCAGGGAGGTACAGACAGGGCTGACTTTATTCTTTCTGCAAGATATTATACTCAGGACGGTGTGTTTCGTTATAACAGCGATGACTATTCAATGATGAATCTGCGGGCAAAAGGATCTGCGCAGATTTTTGACTGGCTGAAGGTGGAAAACAATGTGGCAATTACCCAGTCAAACTATTTTAATCCGCTTACGGTAGCCGACGGAAATGTATGGTACGGACTTGAAAGTGAGGCAGAACCCATGAGCCCAATGTTCAATCCTGACGGTACACTTACAATGGCTGCTGCCTACAGCGTAGGAGATATGTGGTATGGGAAAAGCGGAATTAACTCAAAAAAGATGCTGGTCCATAATACAACATCTTTCACAGCTTCGTTCTGGGATGATGCTTTCAGACTGAGAGGTGACATTTCTTTCCGCAATCCATATAACAGGGAAACCACCAAACGTGTTCCGGTGCCATACAGCCCTGCACCGGGTGTGACTGCTTACCTTGGTTCGAGTACAAATGATTTTGGTGAGGCGAATACATCTACAAACTATATGGCTACCAACATTTATGGCGAATACGAAAAAACTTTTGCCGGCGCCCACTATTTCAAGGGAATGTTGGGGTTTAACTATGAACAGTCATTAATTAACAGCATTTTTACACGCCGTAACGGATTAATTTTTGTAGATGTAAATAATATTAACCTTACCAACGGCAGTGGGGTTACCATAAACGCCAGTCATGAAAAATGGCGGATTGCCGGCGGATTTTTCCGTTTCAACTATGGATTTAAAGACAGATACCTGCTTGAGGTAAACGGCCGTCTGGATGGTTCAACGAAATTTCCGGTTAATCAGCAGTGGGGCTTCTTCCCTTCAATTTCTGCCGGATGGCGCCTTTCAGAAGAACCGTTCTGGAAACTGGATAATATATTCTCCGATGTAAAACTAAGAGCATCATATGGTTCACTGGGTGTCGGAAATATTGCTTCTTATACATTCCAGGAACTTTTTACTATCAGCACAATGAACAGATTGATTCAGGGAGCACGCAATCAGCAAACTTCAGCTCCGCCGGTACTTCCCGACGGACTGACATGGGAAACCTCAACAACTGCAAACCTGGGGCTTGATTTTGGAGTACTGGATGGCAGACTGAGATTTACCGGTGACATTTATACCCGTAAAACCAATGATATGTTTGCTGTAGGAATTGACCTTCCGGCTACTTTTGGAGCAACACCACCCAAAGGAAACTATGCGGATATGAAAACGAATGGATGGGAAATAAACCTCAGCTGGCGGGATGATTATAAATTAGCCAACAAACCTTTCAGTTATGATGTCAGATTTACCCTGGCTGATTATACATCAAAAATTGTCAAATACACCAACCCTGAAATGGAGTTGGGTGGTTACTGGGATGCAAGGGTAAATTATTATGAAGGCATGACAATTGGTGAAATCTGGGGTTATGAAACTGAAGGATTCTTTACTTCTGATGAAGATGTAGCAAATCATGCTTCACAGAAGCTTTATTATGCTTCCAACTCAGGGAAATGGTTACCCGGCGACATCAAATTCAAGGATTTGAATAATGACGAAGTTATTGATTATGGTACCAATAAGGTTAATGACTCGGGTGACCGCAAAATCATCGGGAATACAACTCCGCGCTATACCTACAGTTTCAATATGGGTGCGAACTGGAACAATATTTTCATTTCAGCATTTCTCCAGGGTGTTGGCAAACAGGACTGGTGGCCGGGAACTGACAATGCCTTGTTCTGGGGCCAGTACAACAGGCCTTACAACAATATACCCAAATCAATGCTTGGAAATATCTGGTCAGTAGACAATCCGGATGCATACTTTCCGCGATACAGAGGATATGTTGCGCTTCAGGGCTCAAGGGAACTGGCAGTAACCCAGACCCGCTATCTGCAGAATGTAGCTTATATACGATTGAAAAATCTTCAGGTAGGTTACAATTTGCCAAAAAGGCTTGTTTCTTCTGCAGGAATGCAAAATGCAAGGATCTATATGTCTGCAGAAAACCTCTGGGGATGGTCTCCACTGTATAAAATAACGAAGAACTTTGATTTCGGAAGTATTTATGGTACTGATATAGAACAAGCCAATGCGGTTAGCAGCAGTGGAATTGCAAACGGAAGCCAGGTATATAATTATCCGATAATGAAGAGTATTAGTTTTGGAGTTTCAGTAACATTTTAAATTTAAATAAGATGAAAAAATTAATATATATAATATTTATTATAACGGGAATTGTTGCCTGTGAAATGATAGAGTTACCGGAATCCAAAGTTTCCAGGGAACCGATTTTCAATTCCGATAATGGTTTGAAACTTTATACCAATTCATTTTATGAGACTTTCCCCAATGCTCCGGCACTTTATACCAATTCTTATTATATAGCGGTAAACAGCGTTATTAAATATTTTACTGATAATGGCTTTAGTGCTGAGGAGAGCAGCGGATGGAACTGGGGAACTCTCCGCAACATTAATTATTTTATTGTTAATAACAATGATGAATCTGTGCCTTTGGATGTACGTAACAATTACCAGGGGATTGCAAGGTTTTTCAGAGCCTACTTTTATTATGGTATGATGCAAAGGTTTGGCGACCTTCCATGGATAGATCATCCTCTAGATGTAAAGGATGAATTATTATTTTCCGGCAGGGATTCACGCACACTGATTGTGGAAAAAATTAAGGAAGATCTTGATTTTGCAATTGCGAACATAAAGGAAAAGAAAGACAACACAAGTTCAACCATAACTTCTTCTGTAGCAGCAGCTTTTAAATCAAGAGTTTGTTTATGGGAAGGTACTTTCCGAAAATATCAGACCAGTTACGGGCTTCAAGCATCAGCAAATGAATGGCTTCAGGAAGCAGTTAGTGCAGCTGAATATGTAATGAATTCAGGCTATTCAATCTACACAGGAGATGGCCCGGAACTTTCCTATCGTAAATTGTTTATCAGCAGCAAACCTGTTTCAAATGAAGTACTTTATGCAGTTACATTTGATACTGAACAGGGTATTGTACATTCAGGTAACCGCCGTTATACATCCGTAACTTACGGAAGCAGTCCGGCACCAACACGTTCCTTTGTAAATACATATCTGACCCTTGACGGTACACCTTTCACAGAAATTGACGGTTATGAAACCAAGTCATTCACAGACGAATGTCAGAACAGGGATTATCGTTTGGCACAGACAGTACGCACACCCGGTTTTACACGTATCAGTGGCGGGCAGAAAGTAAAAACAGCACCAAACTATGCGTATGCAATTACAGGTTATCATATCAGTAAATTTACACTTGACGATGTTCAGTTTGATAACGTTGATGTTTGTGACAACAATGCAATTTTGTTCCGTTACGCTGAAGTTTTACTCAATTATGCCGAAGCAAAAGCTGAATTAGGGACCCTTACCGATGCCGACTGGAGCAAAACCATCGGAGTTTTAAGAGCAAGAGCAGGTATCACAGGCGGATTGAATACAAAACCCACTGTTGCAGATCCTTATTTGCAGGAAAGATTCTTCCCGGAAATCAGTAATCCTGAAATCCTGGAAATAAGACGGGAAAGGGCTATTGAATTGTCATTTGAAGGTTTTTCATGGCCGGATATATGCCGCTGGAAAACGGGAGACCTGGTTACAGAAGTGTGGGATGGTATATATATACCTGAACTTGATGTGCCTTATGACATGGATAGTGACGGTAAACTGGATGTTTGTTTTACCAAAAATCTGAATCCGGATAAAATACCCGGTGTTTTCTATTTGTATGTGGGAGAAAAGCTGGCAAACGGAGCTACCAACAATGTTCAGCTGGATGAGGCCACACAATCACTTGTCTTTATGAAAGATCAGATAAGGACCTGGCGCGATAAACTTTACTTCTATCCGATACCTGCCAATGATTTGGTTAAAAATCCAAATCTCGGTCAGAATCCCGGATGGTAGTATTCAATAAAAACAATTTCAGTAAGAGAAGGCTTGTTTTATACAGGCCTTTTCTGCTTTATAACAAATCGCCTTCCGTTATCGCTGCTACAAGGATCCTGTACATCATAAATAGGCTGGCAGGAAAGGGATAGAATACTCTCAGCTCTGTTAAGGAATGTAACTTTGCCGGGCACTTTTACATCTTAAAGGAATTCTGCTTTCGTACCGGATAAAATTACCGTATCCAGAAGATTCAATTTCAAGCAGTTTAAAATATTACTATATCTTAACTTATTTAATTTCGAGAATCGTTCCGGCAATATGCCTTATTCCGTCTGCGACATTGAAGTAGTAAACAACAAGAATTTTGTTTTTATCGAGCATAAGCGGCCAGGTATATCCGATATCGCTGTTCCCGCCGTCATCACGAAGGATGATCTCTTCGGAAGTCAGATAATCAGTACATTCAGGATTCAGGATTCTTGCTCTTATCCCGTAGGGTTTATGACGATAGCCATAAGTGAGCAGAACCCTTTTATCAGGAAGCCTGACAGCATTCAGGGGATGACCCTGAAATCCCATTTTCTGCCATGGTTCAAAGCTTTTTCCTCCATCCTTTGAACGGGCTATACATGCCTGGTCCTCAAGATTTGCGGTACGAAGGAATGCAACAATATCTCCAGCCGGAGTCTCATAAACCGATGTCTCATTAAAAGTGGCTTTTTCGTCCTTTGCAACAGGGCAGGAATATTTCCATGTCAATCCTTTATCATATGATACTAAAAGATGAGTTTCGGTTCGTGTATGTGTTGCTGAGTCGGATGCTGCAACGACCCAAAGTATTCTGCCGTCGGCAGCTTCATACAAAGAACCCCGGTTATATGCAGGAAGTGGTTTTCCCATGGCATTGAATCCGTTCTCAGGAGGGATAGAGGGAGGATAATAAGGCCCTTTCCATGTTTTACCCCCGTTTTCTGAACGCAGAAAGTAGCCTCCCAGGAAAACATAGTCGCCTGATTTATAATGTGGTTTTTTGAGATTTTGGATACCATCAGGTTTCACAACTGTCCATCCGTAGCTTGTACACAGCAGGGTCCTGTCGCGCAGTTGCAGAAGACATGGATCCTGGGAGCCTCCGAAGGGATGTGCATATATTAGTTCAGGCTCTTTCGTCCATGTTTCGACATCCTTTGACCTGAGCATAACAAGATAGCTGTTATGATCGGTATGGGAATAATTCTTTTCACCATATATCCTTCTGTTGGGTGCTCTCCTGAAAGCAACGATCAGTTCTCCATTGGGCCTTTTTACAATTGAAGGAAATGCACAATAAAACTCAGGATGCTCATAGATAATAATATCTCTGACTTTTTTTATCCCGGGAGCAGGATCATCAGGATATACGGCAGGTGCTGCTGATAACGGAATTATCATGAAAACAAACAGATATCCTGCCAGTATTTTAAGTGGTAATTTCCCGGTTTTTATCATAGTCTGAATAAATATATAATGTGTAATGCGATTGAAATATAAATACTATGTCTAAGTTGTCAAAAGGGCACAGGGGCACAGGGGCACAGGGGCACAGCGGCGCAGTGGCTCAGCGGCACAACGGCACTTGCGCCTCTGCGCCGTTGCGCCTTAAGGCCTTTTTGGAATACTGAACAGATCGGTTACTACCTTTCCGTTTCTGTTTATCCGACCCATGCTGTAAACCGTACCATCTTTTCCGACAGCAATTGAATTGACGTAAAGAGGTCTTTGTCCGTCGGGATAGAAAACTGCGCCATGGTCAAGGTACTGTCTGGTTTTCAGATCATAAGTAATAAGATGCAGATCTTCCAGACCCTTTGCTTCGCCCTTGGCAGTTGTTGCGGCCCCTTTCACCCTTTTACCGTCAATATATACAGGTGCCCCGGTCAGATAATGTATTGTATGGCCGTCGGGCCCCAGCTTGAAACCCAGATAGCCATAGCTGAACTGATCTCCCATTCCGCTAAGTTTTGACGGAATTGATGTGAGTCTTTCAAGCACTTCCATTTTTGGATAAACCGGATCAAACCTGAACAGATAACCTGAATTGCCATGGACTCCGTAAATTTTTTGTTCAGGCTGGTACCAGAATACCTGACGCCAGTTATATGCCATACTTCCGGAAGTAAAGATATCATATGTGCCAAAATAATCTTTCCTCATATCCTCACCTTCAATAGTCTCAACCTGGTTCTGCCCCGGTTTTAATTGTTTAATATCTCCTTCAGCATTTGTAAGGTATATAGTTCCGTCTTCATGGTTAACGGCTATTGAGCGGCAGATAACTCTGAATTCCTTTCCTTTTCCGTTCTCGCCTTTGCCGGTAAAAGGACCTAGATCTTCCATTTTTTCAGTCTCAACACTGAACCTGAAAAGATTACCTGCCGGCCATGTCAATCCATAGATAATGCCTCTGACAGTATCCATGTTCATTGTGAGGATACCTCCTTTGTCGGGCGGAATTCCAAGATCTTCAGTCTTTCGTGTTTTCATATCGAAGGCAAGCAGGTGTCCTCCGCGGTAAGGGCCATATCCGTCTTTCGGCAATCCTGGTTTTTCCATACCATCAATGATACTGTAATAACCAAGATGTGTGGAAAAATACAACTTGCCTTTCATCTCACAGAAATTCGTATGGCACTTACCCTGGGCAACGACCTTCATATCTTTTTCTCCGCATAATTCTGTAAGGTCGCCAAGGTGTTCAATAGTTCGTGTCTCAGGGTCAAAGCAGTAAAACTGTCCGGCCACGTCCATTAATTCGGAGCAAAGGACATAGTATATTTTTCCATCGCTTGCCGTGGATAATCCATTGTATGTATCATGAGAATGTTCAAAACCGGAATCATAAATGGTTGCGGTGATCTTTGCATCCGGTGTCGAAACCGGAGATGGTTCGGGAACCTGTACCGGGGACTGCCTGCAGGCTGCCATGATGCTTATAGAAAAAGCTACAATCAGAATAGTTCTTATCATAAGGGCAAATAATTAAGGTATGTTTAAACGTTCCGGAGCTTGTCCGCATTTCTTGAAATCCTTTCAATTGCCGTGGCAATATCATCCATATCATTTTTTTCACCAATAAGAATATTATGAAACAGCCATACTGTTTCCTCGCAGACCTGATCGTTTACCGGGCATTGGTTCCTTTCCATATACTTGTTATAATCAAGCATTTCCGGCGGATACATCAGTTTAAAATTCTTTGTTTCCATAACATTTTTCAGGTATGGCATCTTATTCAGCGGGGTATAGCCGCTCATTGAAGGGATTCCTTCAGCATCAAGAGCTTTCATGAACTGAGCCCGGGTAAGCCCGTTGAATTTTTCTTTTTTATAGCGGAAGGGGAAGAGGTGGAAAGCTGCTCTTGTCACTTTCGGGACAAAATCATAAGGGAGTATACCAGGAGTTTTTTTCAGTTGCGATCTGAGGTAAGCTGCATTAACGTTTCTTTTTTCCGTCTGTTCTTCAAGACGTTTTAATTGTGCAAGTCCGATAGCTGCCTGATATTCGGTAATTCTCAGTTTTGTACCTGCCATTATCGTACCGGAACTTACAGTGCCGACCATTGAACCATACGGATTCCCGTAATTGTGATATGAATAGCATCTGTCCATATATTCATCATCATCACTTACAATAGCCCCGGCTTCACCTATCGGAATGTTCTTCGAGTTCTGGAAGCTGAAGCAGCCGGCCTTTCCGAAAGTGCCCACTTTTTTATTGTCGATCTCGGCAAGCCATGCCTGACAGGCATCTTCAATCACAACAAGGTTATGTTTTTCTGCTATTGCCATTATCTTAATCATATCTGCAGGTAATCCGAGGATATGCACGGGAAGAATCGCTTTTGTTCTTGGTGTTATTTTAGCTTCAATCTTAGCCGGATCGATCTGGAAAGTTGATGGATCAGTATCAACAAATACCGGCATTGCTCCTGTCTGCAGAACAGCAACTGCGGTAGCTATGAATGTATAGGGAGGGATAATGACTTCATCTCCGCCTCCTATACCGGCCTGGACTAGAGCAGTGATAAGAGCATTTGTACCATTGACAACGGCCAGACATCGTTTTGAACCAATTATCTCAGCCCATTTCTTTTCAAATTCGGTAACTATTCCGGCACGTGACCAGACACCGCTTCTGAGTACCTTTATCACCTGTTCTTCATCAGATGCAGGATCCCATAAAGGCCACACGGGCCACTCTTTGGTTCTTATTTTTGTACCACCGAGTATAGCCGGAGTTCCGGTATCAGTGGCACAATTTGCAAGGATGGTTGGAGCCACGCTCATTGCAACGGCAGCTCCTACACCTGCAAGTGAATTCTTTTTTACAAACTCACGACGCGATAAGTTGGTTTTATTATTCATGACGTTTAGATAAGTTTCAGAGTTTCCCTCCTTCGCCAAGGCTACGGAGGGCAAAGCAGGTTTCAGAGTTCATTTTCACCTTTAACATATCCGAAATTCGCAAGGATACCACCATCAACGAACAGGATATGTCCGTTCACGAAATCACTTGCCCTAGAAGCCAGGAACAAAGCTGCATTTGCCACATCTTCAGGCTGACCCCATCTTCCTGCCGGAGTTCTTGTCATAACCAGATCATTAAAAGGATGTCCGTTCTCCCGGATGGGTGCAGTCTGGGCAGTAGCAATATATCCCGGACCGATTCCATTTATCTGGATATTATATTTTGCCCATTCACATGTCATGTTACGTGTGAGGAGCATCAGACCTCCCTTGGCTGAAGCATAGGCTGAAACTGTATTACGGCCGTAGACGCTCATCATTGAGCACATGTTAATTATCTTGCCCGCTCTTTTTTTAATCATTTCCGGGATCACCCTTTTTGAAACAATAAAAGGAGCAAAAAGGTCAACATCTATTACCTGTTTGTACTCAGAAACAGGCATGTCAAGAATGGGAATACGTTTAATTATGCCAGCATTATTTACAAGAATATCAACGGTACCAACGTTTTTTTCAATCTCAGAAATTCCTCTGTCCACATCACTTTCATCAGTAACATTGAATTTTAGGGTATAAACATCAAGACCCTCTTTCCTGAAAGCTTCCTTACAAGCTGAAAGCTTTTCATCCTGAATGTCATTTACACAAATCCTTGCACCGGCTTTCCCGAGAAGCAAACCAACAGCAAGACCTATTCCATGTGTTCCGCCTGTTACAAGGGCTATCTTACCGCTAAGATCAAATAGTTCCTTCATTTCATTCTGTTTTTAATCCTCTGTGGAACTCTGTGATCCCTCTGTGTAACTACGTGTAATTTTGTATTTTTTTACATTACACAGAGAGACACAGAGGATACACAGAGTTCCACAGAGAATGATTTATTTAAGGGTATCTGGAAAACGTTCGTCCTTATCCCCGTAATCGAGGTTTTCACCTGCCATACCCCAGATAAATGTATATCCGGAAGTTCCTGCTGCACTGTGTATACTCCATGAAGGAGAAAGGACTGCCTGGTCATTGACCATCCATATATGTCTTGTCTCATCCGGATCGCCCATAAAGTGGCAAACAGCCTGTTTTTCCGGAACTTCAAAATAGAAATATGCTTCCATTCTCCTGTTATGAGTATGGACAGGCATTGTATTCCAGACACTGCCCGGTTTTAGTTCGGTCATTCCCATCTGAAGCTGACAAGTCGGAAGAACGCTGTTAACGAGCAGCTTTATAATAGCACGGTGATTCGATGATTCAAGACTGCCCATTACATTTATCTCAGCATCGCTTTTTGTAACCCGTCTGGAAGGATAAGCGTGATGAGCCGGTGCAGAATTAATGTATAGTTTTGCCGGTTTTGCCGGATCGGCTGATCTGAATACAACATTTTTTGTACCCTGACCCAGGTAAAGAGCATCTTTATAATCCAGTTCATATTTTGCATCTGCCGTCTCAACTATTGCAGGTCCGCCCGTATTGATCATACCCATTTCCCTGCGATGAAGAAAATCCGGGGCTTTAAGATCATCAACTGTCTCAAGCTTCAGAGCTTTTGTAAGCGGCATGGCTCCACCTACCATATACCTGTCATACATCGAATAAACGAAGTAGATCTCATCCGGATGAAAGATCTTTTCAATCAGAAATTCCTTCCTGAGTTTGGTTGTGTCATAATTCTTTACATCCTCAGGATGTCCCGCATATCTTATTTCTGTCTTCATAATAAATTATTTTGTGATTTATAATCAGATTAATTTTTTGCAATAGTCTTCATGTCCGCAAAATATCGGATCAAACAAAAATACAATCTTTGGCCGAGAATAAATAAAAATTTATTTAACATCTCTTATGAAATGTTTTTTGGAAGATTGAATTGTTATTCCTATTTTTCGACGTCTTAACCCACGTTTGTTTCAGCTGTGTTTCACAGCAATATATAATTTAATGATATTTACAGATGAAGAAATTTATTAATGAAGATTTTCTGCTGACAAATAAGACTGCTTCAAGACTATATCATCAGTATTCTGAAAATCAGCCGATAATTGATTTTCATTGCCATCTGTCACCTGCTATGATAGCAGACGACAGGCAGTTTGATAACCTTACCCAGGCATGGCTCGAAGGAGACCATTATAAATGGCGTGCCATGAGGACAAACGGTATTGATGAAAAATATTGTACAGGCAATGTTCCGGATATTGAGAAATTCAGGAAATGGGCTGAAACAGTTCCTGTTGCTGCCGGAAATCCTCTATATCACTGGACTCACCTCGAACTTGCAAGGTATTTCGGAATTTTTGATCTGCTTTCACCAAAGACTGCTGATGAGATATATGAGAAGGCAAGTGAATTGCTCAGGACAAAAGAATTCAGTATCCGCTCTTTGCTGAAGAAATTCAAGGCTGAAGTAATCTGTACCACAGATGATCCTTCTGATACTCTCGAATATCACAAAAAGCTGCAGGGTTCATTTGAAGTACTGATACTTCCGACATTCAGGCCGGATAATGTTATCAAGACAGAAGATCCTGCCAAATTCATTGCTTATATCGAAAAGCTTGGCAAATCTGTAAACGGGGAAATAAAAGATTTTGAAACCCTTATTGAAGTTCTTGACGACAGGCATAATTTTTTCCACCAGATGGGTGGAAGATTATCGGATCACGGACTGGACAGATTCTATTTTACTGCTTTTACACCGGCTGAAGCTGATAAAATATTTAAAAAGCTCTTAAAAGGCGAACAGATATCCGATGAAGAATCAGAGAAATACAGAACTGCTGTCATGACAGAGCTATGCCGGATGAATCATAAAAGAGGCTGGACACAGCAATTCCATGTAGGTGCTCTAAGGAACAATAACTCAAGGGCTTTCAGGCTTCTGGGGCCCGATACGGGATGGGATTCGATCGGGGCTCCACAGGATGCATTCAGAATGTCGAAATTCCTTAACAGTCTGGATGATACCGCACAGTTGAGCAAGACAATACTATATAACCTCAATCCTGCAGACAATGAAATGCTGATAACCATGGCAGGTAACTTCAATGACGGTTCAACAGCTGTTAAAGTCCAGTATGGAGCAGCATGGTGGTTCCTCGACCAGAAAACGGGAATGGAAAAACATATAAGGGATCTGTCTTCATTCGGGCTTATGAGAAGATTCGTGGGAATGGTAACCGACTCCAGAAGCTTTCTTTCATACCCCAGACATGAATATTTCAGAAGGGTTGTATGTAATTTCGTGGGTGAAGAGGTTGAAAAGGGTTATATTCCGGATGAAGAGGAAATACTTAAACCAATAATTGAAGGCATTTCCTACAGGAATGCAAAGGAGTATTTTGGTTTCGGAAATTAAATGGTTCAGTATGATAATGCTGGGTGTCCGGTTGAATTCCATACCTCTTCCTTTGTGCTCTTTGTGATGTACTTTGTGCTCTTTGTGTTTAAAAAACCTATAACCACATAGGGCACTAAGGTCAACACCAAGAGCACCAAGGTGTGAAAAGAACATAACAGAATTAACTATTAAATAATTAAAAGATATGAATGAATTAAATATAAAAGATAAAGTGGCCGTTGTAACCGGCGGCGCCGGAGTTATATGCTCCGAAATGGCAAAATCACTTGCTGCACAGGGTGTCAAAACAGTAGTTCTGGACCTTAACAAAGAAGCTGCCGTGAAGGTTGCTACTGAAATTGAAAAAGAATTCAATACACCATGCCTGGGCATATCGGCAAGTGTTCTTGATAAAGCTTCACTTGAAGCTGCAAAAAAAGAGATCAATGATAAGTTCGGGGAAATAGATATACTTGTTAACGGTGCCGGAGGAAATTCCCCTGCAGCAACAACGAAAGTAGAGAAGATGGATGGATCTGAAAATCCTGAAGATACATTTTTCGGTCTGAAGCCGGAAGGATTCGATAAGGTTTTTGATCTGAACTTCAAGGGTACTCTACTCCCGTCGATGGTATTTGCAACCGATATGGTAAAGAAGCGTTCAGGCGTCATCGTAAATATTTCCTCTATGAACTCATACAGGCCTCTTACGAAAGTTGTCGCTTATTCTGCAGCTAAATCGGCTGTGAATAATTTCACACTATGGCTTTCTGTTCATTTTGCAAAAGCAGGTATAAGAGTGAATGCAATTGCACCCGGTTTTCTTCTGACAAACCAGAACAGGTTCCTTATGGTTGATGAAAAGACAGGCGGACCAACTCCAAGAGGACAGAAAGTATTGAACAGTACCCCAATGGAAGCATATTGTAATCCTGAAGAGCTTACAGGTACTTTACTGTATCTTGTTTCAGATCTTTCAAAGGCTGTTACCGGTGTGGTAATTCCTGTTGATAAGGGATTCAGTGCATTCAGCGGGGTGTAGGCGGAGTTACTCGAAACGGGACGGATTGCTTCGTCCCGCTGGAAGCGGGACTCACAATGACGGTAACTTCGATGTGACTGAGCGGGACTCGCAATGACGGGGCGGTGTAGATATCGGGACGGATTGCTTCGCTTCGCTCGCAATGACGGTAGCTTCGATGTGACTGA
>CAYQZL010000112.1:0-14414 GCA_964421975.1 uncultured Rikenellaceae bacterium | reverse complement strand
GTGATGCAGAATTTTTTAATCTGCGGGCTGCGGGAGCATTCCTTGTAAGCGCATCACTCATAAATGGAAAGGTAAAATCAATACAGATCAACAGTGAAGCCGGAGGCACATTAAAAATTATCCTTCCATGGACAGGAGGAGGAAAAATGATCAACAGAAATGGCGAACAATCGCTTAAATCAAATATTGTCAGTATTGAAACCATCAGGGGTGAAAAGATCACTTTCACCAATTAAACATCAGTCTGAGGACAAAGATTTGAAAATAAAATATTAGCAATCGGTTGCATAAAATGATAAATTAAATAATTTTGAATAGTTTTAAAGCCTGGTTACAGCAAGATGATTGAGATTATAATTTTTTAATAAAACTACATATGGACGATCTTCTGATTAAACTTTCCCGATGCGTTGAGCTCGGTAAGATAGACAAAGTATCACCTTATCCTCCCGACATGAAAGGACAGGATGGCGCTGATGAACTTGCCAGGCAGGCATTGGATAAAGGCATAAAGCCTGATGAGATTCTGGAAAATGCACTTATCCCGGCAATGGCCGTAGTGGGTAACAGGTTCAGCAAAAAGGAGATATATGTTCCGCAGATGCTGATGGCGGCAAAAGCAATGAATGGTGCAATGAAACATCTGAAACCATTTTTCCAGTCGGGTGAAACCAAAAGGAAAGGGAAATTCATTATAGGGACGGTGGCCGGTGATCTTCATGATATAGGCAAGAATCTGGTAGCGATGATGATAGAGGGAGGAGGCTGGGAAGTGATCGATCTCGGAGTGGATGTGTCAACAGAAAAATTCCTCAAAGCAATAGATGATAATCCGGGAGCTGTTATAGGTCTTTCAGCTCTTCTTACAACAACTATGGAGAATATGAAAAAGACAGTATCTGCTGTCAAGGAAAAACATCCGGCCTCAAAAATTCTGGTAGGTGGAGCTCCCGTGACGATGGATTACTGCCAGAAGATCGGTGCCGATTTTTATTCCCCCGATCCGCAGGGTGCAGTTAATTATCTGAATGAGATTGTTGTATGAATACGATTCTGAAAGGTAAGTCAGGAGAAGTAATAATCAGTACAGAAGGTCCGGTTATTATTATCGGAGAAAGTATAAATCCTACACGAAGGAAAAAGCTTGTAAGCACCCTGCAGGAGGGAAATTTTGATTTTGTCCTTGAGCTAGCTGAAGCCCAGATAAAGGCAGGAGCCGATGTGCTTGATGTGAATGTCGGGTTTCCGGGTGTTGATGATGTTAAACTTCTCCCGGAAACAGTCAGGAAGATCCAGGAAAAGTTCGGTGTTCCTATATGTATCGACTCTCCCAATCCGAAGGCAATAGAGGCTGCACTGAAAGCTGCTTCGGGGAAATGCCTTATAAATTCGGTAAACGGAGAAGAGGCTTCATTGAATGCCCTTCTTCCTGTGGCTAAGGAATACGGAGCTGCAATAATAGGACTCTGTATGGATGATGACGGCATTACACACGATCCTGAAAAACGACTGGCCATTGCCGAAAAGATAATTGAAAGGGCAGTTAAAGCCGGGATAAAAGAGGAAGATGTAATAATAGATCCTCTTGCCATGGCTGTAAGTGCCGATCCACAGGCATGCAGGGTTACACTTGAAACAATAAGACTTGTACATAATAAGCTTGGACATAATATTACACAGGGAGCCAGTAATATATCATTCGGACTGCCCGACAGGGAATCCCTGAACACTGCCTACATGGCTATGTCTATATATAACGGACTCACATGTCCCATAGCAAATCCCGAAAAGATCACCTCAATAGTAAGGGCTGCCGATCTGGTGCTCGGAAGAGATGATTTTGCCGTCAGATTTGTTGAATACTTTCAGAGCAGGCAATAGATGTCAGGTATTAAACCCTCCAGGAGATGGCAGCCGGCTTTCTATCCGTTTAAAAAAGAGAAATTCGGACCAAGACTGCTTGCCCGGGCAGAACTTTTAATCAAAGGACCTTTATTTGGATGCAGGATGTGCGGGAACTGCCTTCTGCAGGAGACAGCATTTATCTGCCCCATGGAATGTCCGAAAGGATTGAGAAATGGTCCCTGCGGTGGTGTGACACCGGAAAAGAACTGCTATATAGATGAAAGCCGTAAATGCATTTGGTATGCCATATATAACAGATCTCTGAAAAAAGGAAGAGAGGAGAAGCTACTGGAAATATTGCCTCCCCTTGACTGGAATAAGGTTGGTACGGAAACATGGGGAGATGTTGTAAGACAGGTGAGGAAGGTCGGGACAATGAACTTTATAAAGGGGAATCTCTCTAAAGATAAGGAAATACGTGAAAAGACATGGGAATCCGTTTTCAGGACAGTCAGGCAACCGGAGTGGTGGAACGGAGATTCAGAATACCATCCTCCTTCATATTCTGAACCCGTATCGGATCTGGAAAAGAAACTGAGGGGAGGTGAATTTGTCGTTGCAACTGAAGTAACTCCTCCTCTGGGAGCCAATCCGGCAAAACTTATAAGGGAAATTGAACTTGTTAAACCTTATGTGACTGTCATAAATTTTACTGATTCATCTTCGGCAAATCCTAAAATGTCAAGTCTGGCATGCTCCAAGGTTGCAAACGACCTGAAAGCTGAAGCTGTTCTTCAGATAGCAGCCCGCGATACAACCAGAACAGGCCTTCAGGCTACAGCAATCGGTGCCGGTCAGTTCGGGGTGAAGAATATACTGTGCATTACCGGCGACAGCACAAAGGTTGGGCCATCACCAAGGGCTGATATGAACTTCGTGGATGTAGATTCCGTCCAGATGCTATGGATGTTGAGAAGGATGAGGGATGAAGGAATATATCTGGACGGAAGAAAGATAAAGTATCCTCCGAAATACTTCCTGGGAGCAGCAACTTCACCCTTTGCTTCCGACCCGGTCCTTCAGGCTATTAGAGATCAGAAAAAAGTAAATGCCGGAGCACAGTTTTTCCAGACAAATATTGTCTTTGATCCGGGAGGTATTGAACTGTGGCTTGAAGAACTTGACAGGAGAGGTGTTCTTGACAAGGTTTTTATCCTGATAGGTATTGCCACTATGAAAAGTTATAAGGTAGCAAGATATCTTCATGACCATGTACCGGGAGTTTTTCTTCCTGAAAGAATTCTCCGTCGCATGGAAAAGGCAGGTGACGGAGAATCTGAGGAAGGTGTTCAGATAGCACTTGAATTCATAAGTTCAATAAAAGGTAAAAAAGGAATTAACGGGATACATCTTATGACTCTCGGATGGGAGGAAATAGTGGAGAGGATTGTGAAAGAATCAGGATTATGACGCACAAAACATTTCGGTTTGAATTCAGGCAGCTTGGAATTACAACAACACAGATTCTGAATGACATGGGATACAGGGAAGAAGCTCCCGATTCTTCTGTTCTTGATCTTATTTCAGATGTGCTGAAAGATTGTGAGACTTTAGATAATATCAAAACTGAATACCGGCTATTCCGGAATATTGCATTTGACAGTGAATTCAAAAGAATCAGGATAGAGAGAACAGATTTTGATATTAATAAAACAGTGTTTACACAGCTAAGGAAATCAGAATCAATAGCGGTATTTCTGAGTACAGCCGGTGAAGAAACTTCAGTCAGAGGGAGGGAAGCTTCAAATGAAGGAGACCTGCTCAGGGGTTTTGTTTATGATGTTATCGGTAGTGAAATAGTTGAGGCAGCTGCTGAGCTGATGAATAATGCACTGGACGACAGAATGATGAAGGCCGGATTAAAAACGACCAACCGCTTTAATCCCGGATATTGCGGATGGAATCTGACTGAACAGCATAAATTATTCAGCCTGATGCCTGATAATTATTGTGGTATAAGGCTAACGGAGTCTGCTTTAATGGATCCTGTTAAATCGGCAAGCGGATTTATAGGCATCGGAAAGAATGTCAGACGAGTTACTTCCACCTGCGGGTTCTGTGATATGAAAGATTGCTTTTACAGGAAAGTTTAGGTCTGCAGATTCATATAAAGTATTTAACCACTGATTACACGGAGGACACAGAGTCCCGATAGCTATCGGGATCACAGATAATGATCACTGTGTTCTTTTCCGTGTTAATCCGTGTCCTCAGTGGTTAAAAAGAATATCACTTAGCAAGCTTATATTTCTCGAATTGCCCTGCTATATCAGCTTCTGTATGAGATCCTGAATGGACCAACACTCTATATTTAAGGACGAGTAAAGTACCTTTTTTCATTTGTGTGTCTGTATCATTCTGAGGCCAGTACATGGGAGTTGGCGAGATGAATCCGTAATCTCTTGTGAACCAGGGTGAAGGATACCAGGGATTGGAAGGATGCTGAAGAATTGCAAGACCTTCTGTGACATTTCCTCTTTTTCCATAAAAATCGATCCATGCAGAGCTCTTTCCGAAGGTCTCTTTTTCACCTTTTGCACCTTCGGCGTTGATCATTGTGCCGCCGTTTGTAACTGCCAGATCAGCTGCCAGTCTTGCACTGAAAAGTGAATGGTTGGTTTTCCTGATTACAACATCCATCAGCATTTCCATTTTTATTTCGGCATCGATCTGATAACACGATTCTGATGGCATTGTAATGATAAACTTTCTGGAATCTTTTACCGGGGATAAAGCTCCCGGCCTGCTCCAGATACATTCATCAGTTATTATGACCGTATCACCTCCCTGCTTTTCTATCTGTGCATTTACCGAAATGATCCTTCCTCGTTCAAGACCTTCCTGCCAGTAATTTCCTCCGTTCACCTGGTCACAGCCGAAGAAGAGTGAAGTATGATGGGGATATACGGCATTTCTCATGGATGTTACCGAACCGCCGGATAAAGGACCGTTCACAGGATAGAAAAACGGATATTTCTCATCATCCGTAAAAATGTAGCTGGTAAAGAACTTTCCGTTTACCGTTACATTTATCTTTGAACCGACTTTTTCAGCAGTGATCTTTGCTGCACTAAGATTTAAAGAAAATATGAGGCCTGAAAAGATCATCAGGCCTCTGAAAAGAATATTTCCCATTATTCAGAATTTACATTTTGATATAGTTGGTACCGTAAGGAGCTCTTTGCGGACGTGAAAGCATGCTGTTTGCTTCATCATCATTTATGAATCTTTCCTTATCGGGATCCCAGTTCAGTTTTCTTCCCAGTTTCATGGCTATATGTACGACAAGGCACACACTGCAGGCTCTGTGACCTATTTCAACGGGGGATATCGGCTCTTTTCTCGATTTGATACAATCGAGCCAGTTGCCCTGTTGTGAATTGCTTTCATACAGGCGGATTACATCGGATCCGGTGAGAGGGGCAAGGATTTTGGGATCGCTTGCATCAAGTGATTTGGCATTTCTGTCCACCACGACAGGGTCACTTGCGGTTGCGGTATATGCACCACGGGTAACAAAGATCCATCCTTCCGTTCCTTCATATCTTACTCCGTTCGGATAGGTGCCACTCGTCAGCTGTGTCACTCCGTTCTTATATTCGGCTACCGACATAAAGTCGCCATGGACATCCCAGAGACCTGATTTAGGGAACTGGGCAACAGCCTGAACTGATACCGGTCCGGTAAGTTCCGTATCCATTCCCCATGCAGCCGAGTCATAGTGATGCTGGCCCCAGCCTGTGATCATACCTGCCCCGAACTGCTCACACCTGAGCCATCCGGGTCTGTCGAAATCTTTCTGCGGGTGAACGCGTATTTCTGTATAATAAACATACGGTGTTGATCCCAGCCACGCATCATAATTAAGATTTTTAGGAATGGGCATTTCAGGAGCTTCAGGTCCTGCCGGATCACCCGGAAGACCTATTTTAACTGTATGAAGCTGGCCGATCCTTCCGTTTCTGACCAGTTCAGCGGCAATTCTCCATTGAGGGCTTGAGCGTTGTTGTGTACCTACCTGTAAAATGATTTTTTTCCGTCTGACCACATCGCTGAGCATTCTGCCCTCAGTGATAGTAAGTGATGTTGGTTTTTCGAGGTAAATATCTTTTCCTGCAAGAGCTGCTTCTATTGCAGGTTGTGAATGCCAGTGATCAGGAGTGGTTATCATCACTGCGTCTACAGATTTATCAAGAAGCATCTCCTTGTAGTCCGCAAAAGATTTTACCGATACGGCACTGGTACTTCCGGTTTTACGGTTGTAAAAATCCTCTACCATTTTTTTACCAAGAGCCATCCTGTTTGAATCAACATCCGACACTGCCATTACCATGGCTGAATCGAATCTCATGGTTCCCATTATGTCACCTCTGCCTTGTCTTCCGCAACCGATCCATCCGATATTGATCTTATCGCTCGGGGGATTATTCCCCATCACTGAAGCTGGAATAATGGTCGGGATCACCAGTGTCCCGGCTGCTGCTGTTACTGTGTTCGAAATGAACTTTCTTCTTTTCATATTTATAATATGGTTTATTGAAGGGTTATTTATTATGTAAAAATAGAAATTTCGGGTTAAAAATAAAATCAAAGAGAATCTGCCCCGTTACGGGGCAGTTTCTCTCTTGTTCAGGTTTTTAAGGTTATTGTTGGACTATTTCACCTTCCCCCGGTCCGTCGACCCATTTAAGGGGTGGTATGTTGGAGTCAGCTCCGGGATAACCTTTATTCTGGTTAATATGACCAAGAGTGTTGGCATTAATAGCGTCGGCCGGAATTGGCCATAGTACAATCCATGGGGCCACCCTGAAAGTGTAGAAAGGTGCCACAATATTTTCTGAATAGAATCTGTTTTTTTCTATTATTCTGTCATACCAGAAGTTATCTGCTGAAAAATTTGTTAAGCTATATGTTTTACCGTTATAACAGGTCTTTCCAGTCTTAGCCAGGATGAATGCAACCCGGGTAAGTTCAACATTCCTCATCTCTTCATAGTACAGTTCACGTGCACGTTCGTCAAGGATGGTTCCGATATTGATCTGCGCGGGAGTATAAGGTGCACAACCGGCCCTTGTACGGACTGCGTTAAGATCGGCTGCCGCATTTACCAGATCATCTTTCCAGAAATAAGCTTCAGCCCTTAACAGGTATGTTTCAGCCACTCTGTAGCAATACCAGTCACCATTTCCTCCCTGTGGCATTCTGTTGGTCGGGTCGGCAATATACATTTTATATGCAGGCCAGTCGAACCACGATCTTATTGTATCTGTGCATAAAATACCTCCTCCGGCATCACGCAGCTGAAGAGGTTTACCATAATAAGAGTCACCGGCAGCTTTTAATCCCGGATGGTTATACACGAGATCCTTCATTCTGATCCAGTTAGGGAACTTATGACGCTGGTCATCCGGATCATCCCAGAGTTCAAACTGAGCCCAGGGGGAGGGACGTGAAAAAGCGACCCCTCTTCCGTATGGAGTAACCATGTCTATTTCTACCGGATTGCCTCCTACTTTATTTCCCAAAGGCTGATCTGTCGTACCGGGTAAGCCGGACGGGGTTTTGATTTTACCGGCACCGCCCCAGTAAGGCAGGGCATTACGCATGATAATTATCCTGTCACTTGCTCCATCTTCAGTCAGTGATTCATCACAAACAAAAAGGAATATACGTTCTTTATTTTCTGCAAGGGCTTTGTTTGCTTCCTGGTGCAGATCCCATGTAACATCGTGTGTGGGATCATCCTTATCGATCCCAAACCTGGTTGTCATTAATGCGTGGATACCATCATTGATGACCGCATTGGATGAAGCTATTGCATCATCAAACTCCCCTAATGACAGATTTACTTTTGTCAGCAAGTGGTTACAGGCAGCTTTGTTGATATCACCGATCGGACCATCTGCAGATACCCATTGTGCAGCGAATTCCAGATCTTTCTTACATTTCTGAAGAATACTTTCTCTTGTGCAGGTGTAAAAATCAAGACGTGGTTCCTTTATCTCTTCAAGGATTAAAGGAACATCACCATATTGATGAACCATACGGTAATACACGTTTGCCCTGTGAAAATAGGCTTTACCAAGTATATTATTCCTCTCTTCATCGCTTTTCCATTCTGCATTATCAATCCTGTTGATAACCACGTTGGCATATTGAATCCTGTTATACCCGTTTTCGGTCCAGTAACGGCCTAATTGAGTATTGTCCCCTCTGATCATACTCTCGTCAGGAAGCATTTGAGCGGGCAGATCCATGTGTACACCGGTTTTGTCTGTAGTACCGCTGCAACCCTGATCTGAGAATATTAACTCTGACACAAACGGTGACATATTCCCGTAATATTCTCTTCTGAGGTTACGAAGGCAGGCTATCAGTGCTGAATTCAGCCCATTAGCATCGATATATGAGTTTTCAGGCGCATAAAAAGATAATGGTTTTGGTGTCAGGAAATCTTCAGTGCACCTTATACCAAGGAAAATCATTATCATTATTATAGCTGAAAAAATAATTTTCTTTTTCATATTCTTAGTTTTATAGAGTTATATTAACTTTAAATGACAGGTAAGACGGTGAATAGTCATCATATTCAGGATCCATCCATGACCACCCGGGTGCTATTACAAATGTGTTTTCCGAAACAACAGAGAGTCTGCAGCTGGCTATTTTAAATCTGTTCAGAAAATTCTGGGGCAGGGCATAAGATAATGAAATATTATCGAACCTTACGAATGAATTGTTTTGCCATACATCGAATCCGGTTTCGTAACTGTCAATTCTGGCCCAGGTGTTACCCGGATTTTCAGGTGTCCAGTATGGAACATTATAATAAGTTGACCTGTCATAGAATGCTTCGTTGTTCCTTACATAATTATTTGCCCGGTAATGTCCGATGTTGGAATACATTTTAACAGTAAGCTCAAAGTTCTTATAACTAAAATCATTTCTTAGTGTAAGCCTTACAACCGGTCTCCTGTAGCCCTGAAATTGCTTGTCGGCGTTTGTATAATAACCGTCATTGTTAAGATCTTCCAGCTTGTAGTCGCCGGGAGACCTTGAATAGGCTGCGGCTTCAGCAGCTTCATCCTGCTGCCAGATGCCAAGTGTTTTATAATCCCATATCTGATCGATCGCATGACCTATAAACCACTGGTTTATTATATCATCCAGTTCTTTTGATTCTCCTGTCAGCGGATCAGTTGCATAATCACCATATAGATGGACTATCTTATTCCTGTTATGTGCAAGTGACAGGTCTGTCGACCAGGTGAAGTTTTTCTTTCCGATATTTACTGAATTCAGTGTCAGTTCCATACCCTTGTTATCAACCTGTCCCAGATTGGACATCACACTGGCATAACCGGTAATGTTGGGCAACTGCCTTGGGATCAGTAAGTCTTTTGTAATCATATAATAGCCTTCGACATTGCCACTTAATCTGCCCTTCAGGATTGCGAAGTCAAGCCCGATATTAAAAGCACTTGTACGTTCCCATTTGAGGCTGGAATTAGCCATGCGGTTTGTGTATAAAAGGGAAGTATATCCCGGAGTTCCGCCTGTGATCATTACGTACTTTCCTGTACCCAGATCAGAAAGAGCGTCATAGATACCTACACCCCGGTTACCGTTTGTTCCATATGAGAATCTTAATTTCAACTGATCCATCCATGGTACATTGAAAAAGCTCTCCTCACTGATTGTCCATCCTCCGGCTAATGACCAGAAAAACGCGTGCGGATTTAGCTGACCAAATGCAGAATAACCATCTCTTCTGAATGACCCTGTGAAATTATATTTTGACCTGAATGTATAGTTCAGACGTGCCAGCAGTGCATCACCAGTACTGTATTGATCATCACTTGAAATTTCCATATCTTCCGAACCGGCCTGCATTCTGTGATATCCAAGGACATCACTTGGAAGGAAACGTCTCCGGTACATATAATCACGCCAGTACTGGTATTTCTCGGCATTCTGTACAAGGGTTACATCGAATGCATGTTGACCAAATGTCTTGTTCCATTTTAGCATGTTGTTGATCTGCCATTCAAAAATAGTAGTATTTTGTCTTGCTGCCCGGCCTCCTTCAACAGCCCAGTTTGGATGCCCTGTTGACCATGACTGATAATTCCTGTTCCAGTTAAACCTTGGAATAAACTCAGATGTAAATGTAATTCCGAAAGGGAGTGCAACTGTTCCGTAAATTTTACTGTTCATGGTATTGTATTTGATGTACTGGTCATGGTACAGCAATTCATACCAGAAATTCGGGGCATTGACGTAACCTGATGGTGAAAATGTCAATGTAACACCATCATCTTCATACATTGAGGAATAAGGAGTATTATAAAAGCTTCTTCCTATTATTATGGGGCTTTCATCGCGGAAAGCAATCTGCGTATTTGTTCCCACTTTCAGCCAGTCTGTAATATTTGCTTCAAGGTTGAGCCGGGAACGGATTGTGTTGAAGCTTTCATTATACCTTATTCCTTCATTATTAGCATATCCCAGTGATAGATAATATGATATATCCCTGGAACTGCCTGAGACACTCATATTATAATCCTGTGTAAAGCCTGTCTGCCAGGTGTACTTACTGAAATCAGTCTCCCTTCCTTTTTCGTAATTATCTATTTCCACAGCTGCAAATCCGATACGATTCAGCCAGACCCCGATCAGATCAGTGGCTGCACTGGACCCATCATAAGCTTTCCACTGTTCCAGAGTAACACCTGACGGCAAATCATCAGGCGAATTATAATAACCAGTACCTATCATGATCTGGTTTCGTTCATTAGCTTCAAAACCTGCTTTTCTCCGTGCTATGAACTGTTCCCCATTCATGAGGTCGAAATGAGCCGGGGAGATATATGCCAGACCTGTACTGGTACTGATATTTATTACCGGTTTGCCCTGTCTGCCTTTTTTGGTGGTAATAAGGATAACCCCGTTTGAGGCCCGGGCTCCATATATTGCTGCAGAAGATGCATCTTTCAGTATATCGAAAGTTTCAATGTCGACAGGATTTATGTCAGCAAGGTCACCATAGTAAATCATTCCATCTACAACAACCAGTGGTGCGTTTGCATTTGCCTGGTCAGTATCATCAGCTCTCAGGGATGTCTCTCCCCTGATAAGCAGATCCCGGGCATTACTGATTCCTTTGGGAGTAATGTTGAATCCGACTGACAAGCCGGGAATGGCCCCTCTCAGCATTGAAGTTACATTTGCAGAGGCTTCTGTCTGAAGCTCTTCTGCATTAATGCGGGTGACCGCTCCCGTAAGGTCGCGCTTTTTAACTGTACCATAACCAATTACAATAACCTCATCAAGCAGCCCGACATCGACAGTCATTACAACATCGAAATTTGTGCGGGTACCCATTTCGAGATCAGAGGATTTCATCCCTATAAAAGAAAAGGATAGAACTCTGGCTTCGGCCGGAACTGATAAACTGAACTTACCTTCGGCATCAGTGAGTGTGCCTACAGTTGTCCCTTTTACCAGAACCGAAACTCCGCCCAGCGGATTCAGATCTACATCCGTTACTTTTCCGGTAACTACTTTTTGTGCTGCCAGGCTCAGAGTGAATCCGGCCATCACAATCAGCAACAGAAGGATTTTTTTCATAAAGTTAATTTAAAAGGTTGATAAAATGGATTTATTGATAGTTTGAAATATATAATGCAGTTACTTAAAAGATGGTAATTATATTCATTTACAGGCATATAGTTTGATCGGTCTATAGTGAGATCGTGACGTTGATCAAAATTAAGAAAAAATAATCTTCTAATTTGCAACCGATTGCAAAAAAATTAATAAAAATTAAAAATATTTGATATAAAGAGTATAATTTAGTGTAGTTTATGTTAATTATAAAATCAGGAGGTCTGACAATGAAATTAAAACGACGTGTATTCATTAAGGAATCAATGCTTGCATCAGCAGGTGTGGCTCTGGGAGCACCTGCCTATATCAGGAACTATGTACAACAAAAACCCAGTGACCTGATCAATGTTGCCATTTGCGGGATAAATGGCCGTGGCAAATCGCATTCTGCAAACTTTACAAAAATAAAGGATACAAGAGTCATAGCTTTATGCGATCCGGTTGATTATCTTTTTCCTGGTGCTGTCAAAGCAATAGAAAACCTTGGTGGGACGAAACCTCTCAAGATGGTTGACGACTATCGTAAGTTACTGGACGATAAAGATGTAGATGTAGTTGCCATTGCCACTCCGGACTACTGGCATGCTCTAATGACAATACATGCATGTCAGGCCGGGAAAGATGTATATGTGGAAAAGCCTGGTTCTCATACAATCGATGAAAGCAGAAAAATGGTTCAGGCCACAAGAAAATATGACAGGATAGTACAGCTCGGGACGCAGCACCGCAGCAACAGAGTAAGCCGGAAAGCCATCGAACTGATTCAGCAGGGTCTGATAGGGGATGTTTACATGGGGCGTGGTTATGAGTTTAAGCGTCGTTATACGATTGGAAGAGAGCCGGATGGTCCTGTTCCTGCTGGTGTCAACTGGGATCTTTTCAGGGGACCGGCACCTATGATCCCTTTTAATAAGAATCATTTTCTTTATAACTGGCACTGGTATTGGGATACAAGTACCAGCGAGCTTTCAGCTAACGGGATACATCCAATGGACAGGGTGCGCCTGGGCATGAAAATAGATGAACATCCGATAAGGATAAGCTGCTCCGGTGGTTTTTACGGGTGGGATTCAGACCAGGAAGTACCAAATTTCCAGATCGCAGTTTTTGAGTATGCTAACGGTAAAGTAATGGAACTTGAGATAAGGTGCCTTCCTAATCCCGGGGGATCCGGTGACATTGAATGGTATGGAGTAAAGGGCTGGGCTTACCTGCGGGGTAATACCTTCCATGCCTGGGTGACAGATGATGATAGCGGGCACAGGCTTCCTCTGCCCGACACTTCTGCTGCCCGTACCCCACAGGGACAACCACCGGCAGGGTTGACCGGGGGAGGAGGATTCATGAGAGATTTACCACAACCGACAGTAACTATTACTGCGGCAGATTTACCCTTTGATGCCAGATACGATGAAATGTCCAAAGCCGGAATTGACCCCCATTTCATGAATTTCATTGATTGTGTGAAGAGCCGTAAACGTGAGGATCTTAACAGTGAAGTGGAAGCCGGGCATATATCTACTGTACAGGCGCTGCTGGGATGCATAGCATACAGAACCGGCAGGAAGCTGACATTCGATGGTAAAACCGAAAGATTTGTAGATGATGATGATGCAAATGCCTACCTGACACGACCGGGAGGAGGTCGTAAACCATACAATGTGCCGGATGTGGTTTAGGTTTAATTCAGTTTAACGGTAACCTTTGGGGGATATGCAAAATAAGTCCATGCATTTTCAGCTTTTTCCTTTTCCAGTTTCCCGTTGTATACAAGGAACCTGTATTTCAGTCCGTAAACCTGCCGGGGTCGAAGTAACCAGTCCATATCTTTTGTAGGACAGAAATTTGCAAACATATCACCACGGTTGTACTGGTTTTCCGGCCAGATACGTAGTGGTTCAGGAAAATTGTAATTTGCAGGGAATGACATCATTACAACTCCTGCATAATCATTATCGATCTCACCCTGTACAATACACCATCTTGCCTTGCTTCCGTCAGCTTCTTTCCTTGTTTTGCCTTCAGAAGTAAGTACCATACTGTTCTTGTTATCCCATTTTTCTGTTGTTCTCCAGCCAAGTCCTGCATAACGATATTCAAGCAGCTTAACGGGACTGTCACCTGCACAATTCATCTGTATGTTGAAATCAACAATAAAAAAATCAGGATTTTTACCCGGAGAGTACACACGTACACTCTGAAGTTCCTTAAGAGCAGTTTTTTCTCCTCCCCCTTTCTTAAAGACAATATGATCATGAACAGCATCAAATTCAGAATATACAGGACCGTTCTCCACCGAAACAAAATCAGCAAACCTGACAGTACCCTGCCGGGTATTGATATTCCAGAAATCTATGGTATCTCCTTCAAATGCAACATGTGTCCAGGGATTCCATATCCCGTAATGATGGTAATGATCTCGCGGCTGTATACGGGTAAGTACCTGTCCGCGGGGCGACCAGAGCGGATGTATGAATCCGCTTCTTTTATAAACGGTGTCGACTCCTGCAGGAGGATAAACTGTCCTGAAATAATATTGAAGGAAATTCCTTTCTCCCTTATGGATTAAAAGTGCTCCGTCCTTTGCTTCAGCCTTTATTATATCCTGTAAACCTGTTTTGCCCTGATGTAATTCAAATAGATGATTTTCAGAAGAATTGGAACCAGTTGAAACCATCCAGTGTATTCTGCGCGGATTTCCCTGTTCAACCTGAAAGGGTATCTCACTTTTTGTTTTGCCAATTATTTCAAAAAGAGTCAGCAGGGTATCCGAAACAAATGTTACCTGATCAAAGATCGGAAGAGCACACGTCTGAACTCCAGTCACCGCTCATTATCTC
>CAYQZL010000111.1:0-14708 GCA_964421975.1 uncultured Rikenellaceae bacterium | reverse complement strand
TCATTGAAACTTACAGCCCACGGACAATCAGGGAACGATGAGGATTCTTCAGTTTCTTTTGCATACCACTGAACTGAAGTGCCCATTACAAGGCTGTCGCTTTTCTCAGGTGCACCGGATTCGCCGGATTCACTTCGTGATTCCCTGCCTACTCTGTAATCGGCAGCGGCAAGATAACCCAGGTTACCATCACCGGTACAATCGGCAAAAAGTCTGCCGGTCACTTTTATTTCTTTTCCCGAGACTATATCCCTCCCAGAAACTGCAATGATCTTGCCTCCTTCTTTTTCTGCTTTAAAAACATGTGTATTAAGGAATAATGTAATTCCAGGTTCATTTTCGACAACATTTCTCTTTTTGTCATCACCATAATTGGAAGCTGGTCCGGCATTATGTATCAGTTTCTCCGGATTTGTGGCGATGACTTCCAGTATATGACGGCTCCTGGGGGAAGAGGGATCGAGTTTTGCTTCATAGTTGGTCCAGTGGCCTACAGATCCTATTTCATCAACCAGTCTGCCCAGATTAGGATAAGGTTGCTGATATATGAGGCCAGACAATCCTACCCTTACTTCGGAGCTGTTATTTCCTCCGAGGACCGGTCTGTTCTGTATCAGAGCAACTTTACAACCGTATCTTGCTGCGCTTACTGCTGCACAGCAACCTGCCATCCCTCCTCCGACAACAACCAGATCAAAATCTCCTCCATTTCGGGGAACAGTGTCAAATCCCAGGGCAGTTTTTCGAAAATCTGCAAGTTCTGTTTTTTCATCAGGCGGGACAAATCTTTTATTTGTGGTCAACAGAATAGCATCACATCTGCCTTCAAATCCGGTCAGATCATGCAACAGCAGTTCGGATTCTCCTTTTTTCAGTCTTATCAAACCTCCGTTCTGCCAGTGCCAGGGTTCCCCTTCAGTACCGAAGGTTGTATCAAGTGCAATATTATTGATGAAGAGCTGAAACCTTCCGGGAGCACCCGGGACATTCCATGGACCCACCCAGTCACGGGTACGAACCCAGATATGATAATTACCATCTGACGGGATATCAATTGTGGTCCGGGCATCCTTTACCGGGATACCCAGACCATGAGCCAGCAAATATGATGATCCCATGATATCGATCGACTGTTGATCGACAACCCAGCCACCGGGATCACTGAAACTTTCTGCCTCCACAAAGATATGGCTGGTAGTGTTTTTGCAGGTCGAAAATCCTGCAATGACAATTGCTGCAAGCAGGATTTTTTGTATCAGTTTCATCATTATTTGTTTTAATAGCTTTAAGGAAATATTAATAATTGGGATTCTGTTGAAGGACGACTCCGAATCCGGCATATGTATCAATTTCCGACTGGGGGATGGGGCTTAAGTAATCTCTGTTTTTGTCAAAACGCCTGTTCTGGGCGTTGGGGAATCTTCCATCGGTATTCAGATCATACTGGCTTTCTATACCGGCATAGGATACAAAACCATCATCATCGATTGCAGGTATAAGGGTGGCTGTTTTTTCATTCAGTATTCTTCCATAGATTGTAACAGGCATTACTTTTTCAGCAATTTTCCATCTTCTTATATCAAACAACCTGAAACCCTCATTTGCCAATTCTGCTTTTCGTTCTCTTCTTATGATTTTCCTTAGTTCTGCCTGGTCGGTTGTGGTTATTTCAGGATAATTATCAACATCGGCAACATTTACCTTGTAAGCACGGGCACGTACACGATTGATTGCATTCAGCACAGATGCATCGATAGAGCCTGATTCTATTTTTGCTTCGGCATATGTCAGAAGGACTTCTGCATATCTTAACAGGGCAAAATCTATTTCGGAATACATCTGTTTGATCTTTTGTGACTCTTCGTCATTATATTTTTTCCAGTTATAGCCGCAGAATGCTGCAGGCCATGCTACTTTTCTGCAGTCCCTGTTCGATCCTGCAGATTTGCCATCGATAAACCTGTAGGTAATGCTGTCAGGATGGCTCTCAAAAATAAATCCCGCCCATGCACTCTGGGGTGTAACAATGGAAGCTTTTAACCGGGGATCCCTGTTCTCGAATGGTTTCGACGGATCATAAACGGCTGATTCGTCTATTGGCAGGCCATCGGAAGCCTCATATGAGTCGACCATTGACTGTGTGGGTGCAATAGTTGTATAAGAACCGGCATTTCTTGATCCGAGAGGGAAGCACGATGAGGTCGAAAAACCATCTTTAAAAGGCATGACGAACATAATTTCCGCACAACCTTCACCTGCCCTCTGGAAAAGTTTCTCATAGTCGGGATATAGGCTATAGCCTGCCTGTTGTTCAATATTCATCACAGCCTGTGCCGAAGCAGCTGCTTCGGTGTACAGTTTATTATACAGGGCTATCCTTGCTCTCAGGGCAAGTGCAACACCTTTGGTTATGCGTCCTTTTTCGGCAAATGTAAGAGGAAGATTATCTGCCGCTTTCTGAAGATCGGTAAGCAGTGTCTGGGCTATTGTAGCCTTTGGGGTTCTGACTATCAGACCATCTTCCGGTTTGGTAACAACTTTGTCAATATAAGGTACATCTCCAAAAAACTCAGTAAGGTAATGATAGAAATAGGCCCTCAGTACCAGTGCCTGGGCCTCGATCTGCAGATACCTGGCTTCAGGCACTACATCTTTTGCCCTTTCCATATTCTGCAGCAGGTTATTTGCCCTTCCTATACCTCTGTAATAATAGGAATAGAGGTCCTGGAAAACTCCGGTGGTGGGGCTATGGGTTCCGGCACCGATATTATCTGTTGCACAGCCTCTGGTTATCCCTATATCTGTACATCCGTTATCAAGGCCGATCTGGTATGCTGCCCCGTAATCCGTTCGCAGGAGTGAACCATAAGTACCTGTTAATGCCAGTTCAAGCTCCTTCTCATTGGAAAAGAAGGTGGCATCAACCGGTTCGGTAAGGGAATCAAGATCGAGTATCTGCTTATCACATGCTGTGAAAGAAATGAGAACGATAAGCAGTATGATATATTTATTATAAGTTTTCATATATAGTAGTATTTTTATCGTTATTATTTGAAGTTGACATCAATACCTATCGAGAAATTTGAAGTGACAGGGAATATACCTCCCGATGATCCGTTCGGTACCAGGGGATCAACCCCTGCAGGCAGTTTATCGAATGTGAGCAAATTCAATCCCGAACAATAGATCCTGATACCTTTGACAAAGAAATCTGTCAGCCATTTTTCAGGGATTGTATATCCCAGTGTTATATTCCTGAGACGGAAATATGCTGCATTAAATACCCAGGTACTGGACATCTGGGCGTCGTTGCTGCCTGAGCTTGTAGCTTTTATTATGGGATATTTTGCGTCTTTATTTTCAGGAGACCAGCATTCTTCGATATGCCATTTCTGGATCTTTCCTGCATTCCATAATGGCCATACCATATCGGACTGCAAGAGTATATCTCTTTTCCCGACTCCCTGCATGCTGGCAGAAAAATCGAATCCTTTATACTCTGCTCCAATATTCAGACCAAATGAAATCCTGGGGAAAGGATCACCTATGATTACCCTGTCGTCGGGGTTGATTTTCCCGTCTGCCTGGTCAGGAACACCGTCATTATTGGTATCGATTGTCAGCTGATCCTTATATCTGATATTACCCGGTACTAAAGTTCCGAACTGCGCAGGAGATGCGTTTATTTCATCCTGGTCCTGGAATATACCTGCTGATTCAAATCCATATATGGAACCTATCGGGAAACCTATCTCTGTTATTGATATTCCTGATATGATTGGTCCTACGCCTGACAGGTTGGTCACTTTATTTTTTACATCGGAGAAATTAAGTCTGGCATAATATGAAAAATCGCCCTTTGATTCCGTCCATCCGATTGAAAAATCAAAGCCTTTGTTTTCAACATTACCTGCATTCTGCATTGAAGGTGAAAGACCTATAACATATGGTATAGGCAGACTGAGCAGAATATCGTAAGTTTTCCGGACATAATAATCAGCAGTGAATGTCAGTTTCTGATTAAGTAGCCCTGCGTCGAGGCCAATGTTTGTTGTTTCAGTTGTTTCCCACCGGATCAGGCTGTTTGCGAGCACATTCTGTGTCGCACCGGTAATGATAGCATTGTTGAATACAAAATTACTTGATCCGATAGCGATTGAAGAGGCATAGGGGAAGTCGCTTCCTATCTGCTGATTCCCGAGGCGGCCCCATGAAAAGCGGAGTTTAAGATCTGAAAACAGATTCTGATTATCCATAAATGATTCCCTCGCAACTCTCCATCCGGCAGAAAATGAAGGGAAATATGATACACGGTTCTCTTCCTGGAAGCGTGAAGAAGCATCTCTTCTTAAATTGGCTTCAAAGAGGTATTTATCCCTGAATGCATAGTTCAGGCGGCCGAAATATGATACCAGTCCGGAATGTGTTGCAGATCCGCTGTTGGCATCGCTTTCTGCCGATCCGGCATTCAGGACTTCAAAATTATCGAGGATGTAATCCTGTCGTGATGCTCCGAAATTTGCCCAATCATATTTGATGAATTCATAACCCAAAAGTGCAGTAAAGCTATGGTCATTCAGTATTTTTGAATATGTGGCAAGGGCATTGAAGTTGTTGGTAAAAGCCTTTGAGTTACTTTGTGACAAACCGTTCCGGCTGGGATAGAATCTGGTTGTCTTGCTGGTCCAGTCGATTATGGTCTTGTACTGTTTTGTGAAAGAGCTGGTATAGGCATCATCATATTCGGGAGCATACATCATCGAAAGAGTCAGGTCTTTGATGGGCTTATAATTTATTTTGAGGACTCCACGGAAATAGTTCCACAGGTTTGTTGTCAATCCGCCTGCCCTTGCGGCTGCAATAGGGTTCTGGCCCTGCCATCCGTCCCCCCATGATCCGTCAGAATGAATTGCATGGTATATAGGAGGTATACGGTAATCGTCCTGTACAATATAAGTAAGGCTTGTGGCCGGAGAAACTCTTTTGGATCTGTTAAAACTTATATCAAAATTTACATCCAGTTTGTCGGAGATGATAAAGTCGGTATTGAACCTGCCGTTATATCTGTTGAAATTATAGTTTACTATATTACCTCCCTGGTCAAGTACTGAAACGGAAGCCATTGTCCTTATCCTGTCAGTTCCCACACTTGCCGTCATGTCGTGGTATTGCTGGAATCCGTTTTCGCTGAACTGCATTCCGACCCAGTCGGTATCGGGATAAAGGTCAGGATCCGTTTTCATTTTAGCTGCATAATTATCAATCACTGTCTGGGATTCTCCGGAATATTTAAGAAAGTCGAGAGCTCCAAGGAATTCAGGGAGCTCAGTGGGTTTCTGCCAGCCAATATAATTTGAATATTTAAGTGAGAGCTGACCTGATTTTGCCCTCTTTGTAGTAACAAGTATAACACCGTTCGAAGCACGGGAGCCATAAATTGCAGCAGCTGCAGCGTCTTTCAGTACGGAAATATTATCGATATCATTTGGATTAAGGTCATTAATATCACCGGCTACTCCGTCAACTAAAATCAATGGATCGTTCGAAGCTCCGATTGATCCGATCCCTCTTATCCGCAATGTGGAATAATCAGCTCCAGGCTGGCCACTGGATTGAATGGCTGTCAGACCCGGTGTAAGACCAACAAGAGCCTGTGAAACCTGTGCCACAGGTTGTTTTATTATTTCTGTTGATTTAATAGTCTCAACAGATCCGGTCAGATCGACCTTCCTCTGTGATCCGTATCCTATTACTACCACTTCTTCCAGTCCTACAGTCTCCTCAGTCATTGTTACATCAATTGTCATTCTGTTGTTCACAGGAATTTCCTGGGTTGCTGAGCCGACGAATGAAAAGACCAGAACGGAAGTTGGAGGTACATTGTTTAAAGTGTACTTACCACTCGCATCGGTTAAAGTTCCGAAGGTTGTACCTTTAACCAGGACCGTAACGCCGGGCAGTGGATTCCCCTGCTGATCAGTGACGGTCCCGCTTACCTGATTCTGCTGCAAATCATTTTCTGATGATATGGTAACATAAGAATTGTGATCTGTTTCATCAGAAAAGGCATCAATACCGGAAACATTTAATGCACCAACAAGAAAAAGGATTAGTGTAAATCTGAATGTTTCCGTGTATTTGATCAGATATCCTTTGATAAAAAGGTATATCCGCAACAAACTGAAAGATTTTTTCATAAAATGGATTTTGGGGGTTAAGATTATAAGTATTGATTAAGGTAAACAAATATCACAAATTTTTTCCGTGAGGAAAAATTATGTCCCAGAAAATTAATTGCCCGGTTAAGACTGTTATACATATCTACTTAGGCGAATAGAGTTTCAGATCAACTGTTATGTTGCCAGCCACTGGTTTTCCAGCAAACTGATGGATTCAGGTACAAGTACATTTTTGTCACCCGAAACACCACAAACAAGGCTGATATATCCCTTATATTTTATTTTCTTCAGCCCTTTGAAACCATCTGAATAGTTATCTGCAGAACCATCTGTCCCGGGCAGGTATCGTGATCTTCGACTGGAAATATGGATATGATTCAGAAATTCTCCCCCGGATGAGATTGCATCCAAATCGGAAGTCTCTTCAATTGCCATATGCCAGAAATCACCCATACACCTTAATCCCTTCATATTGACCGATCTGCAGATACCGGCTGTTTGTGCAATGGTATGAATGAAGGTCGATTCTTTTCTGTTTACCGGTTTCAGGATAATTGTTGTGTTGTGCCTGGAAGCATATTCAGCCAGTTCAGACAATTGATCCAGAGCGGATTCGTAGAAATCAGATTCTTTAAGTTTGCCTGTTAATATGTTGCCGGTTCCGGGGATGATGATAACTCCTGTTGCCATCATTTCTCCCGCGGCGGCAATGATCTCTTTGATAGTCCTAATGTGCTCATTCCTTATTGCAGGATCGGACGAATAAATAAATCCTTTATATCCTGATTGAACTGCACTGATTTTAATATTTCTGTACCTTAAAAGATTCTGATATTTTCCGGAATTTTTTATGATATCAATTCCCCTTGGTTCAAAACCCTCAATGCCATGTTCTTCCATAAAATCAAATCTCTCTTCAAGATTTCTTCCGGGGGCAATCCCATCCTGAAATGACAGTTTAAAACCGGGTATACTCTTCCTGTCATGTTTACGGGTAATCAGTGACAAAGGGGACATTTTCGTGGTCAGAACAGGAGCGCTTATTAAGCTGTATGTCAGAAAATCTCTTCTTTTCATGAATGTCTGCCTGATTTTGTAAATAGTGATTGAAAATCTTAAAACTGTTCTTTCACATACATACTATTCCAAATAATGCTACCGGCACATTGTCTGCAGGTTTTTCCAGTTCAATCCTGACGGATGTTAATTTTTTTGTCTGATCAAAAGAAAGTTCAAATAATCCCTGATAATTATTACTGACATCACACAACAGATTGCCCTGCGAATCCTTTATTCTGAATTTTCTGACACAGAAAGGCATTATACTCTCGGGCTGTAATCTGTGAGCCGATTCCATAGGGTGATCATAATCCACATCAAAGAAAAGCCTGATTTTGTTTATATTTTGAGCTTCAGTCCATTTTAATTCAATCCATGGGTTTTTATCACTTATATCCGCTATCCAGCAATTGGCTGAAATGTATGGTCTGAACAGGGTTGTTTTAAGGTTTTCTGCAGAGAATGATGATATTTTCCTGTGAAATCTCAGGGCTATGTTTTTATATTCCGGTCTGCGTTTTGGTGTCCAGAAATCAAATTCCTCGACACCGTAATTTTCCGGCGGAACCTGCCGGCCTCTTCTTTCAACGGTCAATATTGATGAAATGAGGGCGTTGCTCATCATCAGTTCAATGTTCTCATTTTTAAGGAAAGTGATAAATGCATATCCCTTGTTTATAGTCGGTTCAAAGTTGATATAAAGTTCGCCTTCTCCGTTTAAAACATCATGAGCCTGGCTTTCCAGAAGGATCTCCGGAGAGAAATTTTCTGTTTTCTCACTGGTTCTCAGTTCTATTTTTAATGTTGTATCCCTGTAAGCTCTGTATTTTACTGATATTTCAGGACTTATTCCGCTAACAGGTATAATGACCGCTTTATCAGTGTTCAATGGTTGATATCCGCATTCAAATCCCATGCTTTCGAGTTCCAATGTTGAGGAAGTTTTTATTTCTGCCTTTCCGGTGACAGGATTATCAAATGAAATATCGGGTATATGTTGTCCGTAAAGCACCAGTTCTTTCTGAAGTTCCTTAATATTTCCCTCATTAATAAAATAAGCAGGAAGCACACCCTTTTTTATGCATAATGATGCAGCCATTCCTGCAGCCTGGGCACCATGGGAGCATGTACCGATAACCCGTGTTGAACCATGTGCCACATGGGTCGCAGATGCCATTCTGCCACAGATGAAAAGGTTATCCAGATCACGGCTTACATAGCAGCGGTAAGGGATAGTATAGACTCCTTTGGAATGCAGCTGGAAACATGAACTGAGGGGAGAATAAATCCCGTCGGCTGGATGAAGGTCCATTGACCAGCCTCCGAAAGCAACATCATCATAATGAAATTTCTGTTCGACGATATCGTTCTGGGAAAGTATATAATGTCCGGTAAAACGCCGGCTTTCCCTTTTGCCTGGTATTGTGCTTACCCACTCCAGCGTATATGTATCCATATCGGGGTAATTACCGGAATTTTTTATATAATCCCATATCCCGTAAACAACTTTTAGCAGTTCAAAACGTATTTTTTCAGTATCATGTATGGTATCCAGCCGACCGCCCCATTCGAACCACCACATACTTAATCCGGCTTCTTTCGGATTGATGTTTTTCAACCTTGGGATTGCAGCTTCGACATTTTTATGAGCAATTGCCGGAGGGATGAATCTGACTTTCCTTCCGGCATCTTTCACATAAAAATACATGGAATGGCCCAATAATTCGCCGGCTTTATCCTTGTAGAGGGCAAATCCTTCGGAAAATTCCTCTTTTTCTTCTGCTCCCATTCTGAAAGATGCTCCTGAATTATAAGCAACAATTCCGTCGCCTGTGCAATCGGCAAATAATTTTGCTGAAAGAATATATGATGTAGAGTTTTGAGAATTAAAGCATACAATACTTTTTATATTTCTTTTATTCTTCTTAGATACCGTATGAATTGCAGTATTAAGATATAACGTAATATTCTTTTCTGCCTGAACCTTATCTATCAGTACAAGATCAAACAAAATGGAATTTCCTTCCTTGTTTCTATAAATGTTTTCAAGAAGTATTTCATTAATTACCCCGCCCTCGCGTGCCCAGCGATTGTTATTTCCCATGTGTGATGTAGCTCCCAGAACCCAGAGCCGTACTTCACTGGAGGCATTTCCTCCCAGAACAGGTCTGTCCTGAACAATTGCCACTTTTGCTCCGTTTCGTGCAGCGGTGATTGCACAACAGACTGCTGCTACTCCTCCTCCGCAGACTATCAGATCATAGGTTTCGCTGATTGTAAGGTTTTCCCGTGAATTTGTGGATTTTTCTGTAATCATAGATTGGAAGTCTTAATATTATAAATATGGGCTATTTAAAATAATCATTCCGGGAATGATTTAATTGTGTAAGTTAATAAAAATTATGGTTACCGATCTTCTCCTTTATATTGTTTTTCTGTTGGAACTACAAATAAGACAAAATTCAGTTTTACACCAAAATAATACGTCTTTTAATACATATTAAAATACATATTAAAAGACGTCTTTAAAAATGTAGATATTAAAGAAGTATAATTTAATTCATTTCATTGATTTTAAAATTAACCGGTACCGAGTACCACACCGGGACTGCAATACCGTTCTGTTTTCCGGGTCGGAAGCGAGGCAGCGTGCCAATTACCCTGATCGCTTCCTGGTCAAGGAGAATGTCAATACCTCTGATTATTTCTGTTCTGCCCACAGATCCGTCGGGATTGACCACAAATTTAAGTATGACCCTGCCGGTGATATTGTTTCTGATGGCTTCTTCGGGATAAATTGTATTCTTTGCAATGAAAGCCAGAAGTGCGGATTCACCTCCCGGGAATTCCGGCATTTCTTCCACACGGATAAAGGGTTCGGTTACCGGGGGAACTATATCGTCAGTTTTTTCAACATTAACCAGGGTATCTGTTATTTTTTCATTGGTAGCCATATCTGTTATTACATCCGTTATCGGTATAAAAGTGGTGATAACCGATGTATCGCTTGTTACTACGGGGGTGATGTTCTTTGGAGCTTTGATAAGTTCGGCAGGCATTTTTGTTTCCGGCTGTACTACTGTTTCGACCGGAGCGTCCATAGGATCGATAACAACAATGATTTCATCCCTTTCAGTTGCGGTTCCGGGTTTTGAAGTGAGGGAAAGGATAAGAACAGGAATTACTGTAATCAGAATTGCGCCCAGCGTTGAAAGGCAGGTTGTTGATTTGTAGCGTTTACGGAGGTCATAAGCTCCGTAGGCTTTGTTGCGGTTCTCGAAAACGATCTCATCAAATCCGGGAACCTTTTCTTGTTTCCTCTTCATTTTAATAGTTATTAGTTGTTTAACATTCACAGGACAACCGGAATCAACTATTTTAAATCAGAGGTACTTCTAACTGATATTGCCGCAAAAAGAGTGCCAGTCTTTGGCGGAGGGCAGAGGGCAAAGAGCTAAGGGCGGAGGGCTAAGGGCAAAGAGCGAAGAGCCAGGGGCAAAGGGCAAAGAGCGAAGAGCCAAGAGCGAAGAGCCAAGAGCGAAGAGCCAAGAGCGAAGAGCAAGAGCAAAGAGGCAGAGTAAAGTGAGAAGGGAGAAGGTTACGACAAAAGAGGCTGTCCGGAGACAGCCTCGCAACCTCATAATAATTAAAATACAAACCTAATTTAAACCAAACCGGTAACTGAATTTTATCAGAAAGATATTATGAGGTATATTGTTGTCCCTGTTGAACAGGTCACCAAGATCGCTGAAATACTTCATTTCTCCCATGCCGTTGGAGTAATCTCTGGTCTGGCTCCAGACAAGATAAAGAGTTGATCCGGGATTATATTCCAACCTTATGACAAGGTTGGAAAGGAATTCCCTTACCTTGAAATTACTGTTTCCGATAATATAATCGGTGGAGCCATCAAGATCCAGATCAAATCTGTACTGATTGTGCTGTTCATCAAAGGTTTCCTGTTCCGGGGTGAATGTCCAGAACCTGTCTCTGTAACTATCAGCCATGGGATCGAGGATCACTTTATGGTGGTGATATTTTCCGGTAGCAATAAATGGCTGTCCCCAGTACTGGAGTGTAAGGTCCGGACTCAGATTCACATTTACCCTGAAAGATGCACTGACAGTTTTCCTGTCGATACTGGCAAAGAAGTATTTATCATTTCCTCCATAGGTTTTTCTGGTAACATACTGCAGTTCTGTCCGGGACGGGTTAAAGCTCGGGCTGAGGGTGAGATAGAGGAAATTAGTTGGTTTGTATGTTATATCGAGCTCTGTAAAGAGGCTCCTTGAATTTCTTTCGAGTCCCCAGGAAATATTTGCATACGTCGAAAAGTTAAGTTTCTTCCTGAAATCGCTCGAGAATCCTCCGTAGAGCCTCAGATTTCCTGGGGTCTTCATCATTGGACCACCGCGAAGCATTCCTGCAGACAGTTGGGAAGTACTTAAATTTCCTCCGGTCCAGGCATTCCAGTAGTTCTTAAAGCCCATTGAACCATTCCACTCGAAACCTGTTCCTACCCGTTGTCCTCCGAAATTATATGCGGTCCAGATATCTGCATTGAAATTGTAATTTCTGTAAATCCCTTTCGGTTCCCATTCATTGTAACCTGCCACGAGAACAGACAATACTTCATCAGCTTCCTGTATATAACCAAGATCATTTATTTCGAAGCCCGGTGTTCTCCACATTGTGGCTCCCATCAGGAAGAGATGGCCGTTTAGTTTCTGGATCTGGATCTTTCCGCCGGATCCGGCAAGCGATGTTCTTTCAGGATCATATTCTGTATAATTATTATCAGGTCTCTGGTAATATCTTGCCGATGATTTTTGTGTAAGCTGAAGGGCTTCTTTTGAGCCGTTTACCTGGCTGAAGGCAGTGCTGAGATTGAACTTCCAGTTCTTGTCCTTAAAATATTGCGTGAAATCGATCCCCCCGGAATATGCTGATTTGTGCATAAAGCTTCCCAGCTTTGCATCGAGATCCCTGTTGGTACTTGTGACCATTCCTCCAACTATTGTTTTTCCTTCATTGAAGTCCTTTTGTACCCTTCCAATAAAATAATTGGTCAGAGGCTCAACAGACTCATAGGTTGTCCCGTCGGTGGTGGCGATCTCAGCTTTTTCGTTCGCCGTCATGGCTTCAATAAATCCGAGGGAGAGTCCTTTGCTTGTTTTACCGGTAAGCTTGGCTGCTCCGAGTATTGTAGTGTTTGTCGGAATATCAGAGTTCCATCCTTCCTTCATTTCGGGACTTCCCTGCGGGCGGCGACCTATACGTCTGGAATAGAATAGGTTATCGTTCCCGACATCGCCATCGCCCAGACCGATATTGAAATTCGTAATATTATTACCTTCGATGAAAAAAGGTCTTTTTTCTTCAAAGAATGTTTCGTAGGCAGTGAGATTTACAACTGAAGGATCTGCTTCAACCTGGCCGAAATCGGGATTGATGGTCAGGTCCATTGTCATATTGTTGGTGACACCAATTTTCGCATCAATACCGCCATTTAATCGGTATTTTCTTCCATTTTCCATGAAAGGATTTCCGGCTTCCTTTTTAAATGTCTCTGCCTTTGCAACTCCGTAAGGTGTGACATCGAAGATCTTACGGGGTTTGATTCCCTCCAGGCCTGTCATTTCTCCAAACATATGAATAATACCAGGGGAGTCTTTCGGGATATGCTGCCAGAAGTCTGTCTCATTTTTCCTGTAATAAATCCTTGCCATCTGGAGGCCCCATACATCACCTGAGTTTTTATCAAATCTTACCTGGCTGAGGGGTATCTTCATTTCGGCTATCCATCCCTCACCATTAATTGATGTTTTCACCCACCAGTTGGGATTCCATGATTCATCTTCATTTTCACCGTCGTTCGTGAACATAAGGTCATATTTTACACCTGCGGAGCTTACTCCGAAAGTAAATCCCGTTCTCAGATCATGGAAGCTGTCAACTATTATGGCAACAAGATCACCGTCGACCTCATCGCGACGGGTAAGACGGGGGACTATACTATCGGGACTCGAGTCAAAAGCCCTGATCCCTACATAGAGATTATTATCATCAAAGTGGATATTGAACTCGGTCCTCTGAGAGGCAGGTTTGCCATTATATGGTTCAAACTGTGTAAAATCATCGATCCATTCTCCCGATTTCCATAATTCTTCATTCAATATACCGTCAATTACGGGCGATTCTGCTATTCTGGTTGCAGTATACCGTTTCTTTACAGGCGCTTCTGTTTGTCCCGGCAGCACAGGTATCACGAAAAACATAAGAAAGGCAGTAAGAAAGAAGGTTTTCATCTTTTGTCGTCAGTTATGGCTGGTTTCCCTATAAGGACGGACAGTAAAACGATTTGATGCAGAAAAATATTATTCAGAATCATTCTAATTATCCGGCTACCGGCTACCGGCTACCGGCAACCGGCATCCGGCAACCGGCTACCGGCAACCAGCATCCGGCATCCGGCTACCGGCATCCGGCTTCCGGCATCCGGTATGTGGCTTGCGGGTTTGCCCTGAGCTCTGTGCTCTCCGCTCTTCGCCCTGCGCTCCCGCTCTGCGGGATTTCGTCGTTTCACTCCTTAACCTTCGCTCTCTGCCCTGTTCTCTCTGCCCTTCTCAACTTAAATGTCCGAAGTTTAAATTATTTGCAGATTAGAATAATAATATTATTATCTTAGCCTGAAATCAGAGAAATATGTTAACCCGCAGATCATTTATTTCAAAAAGTGCAATGGCCGGAGCTGCTGCAATCGTTGCACCATCAGTACTTGCAAGCAGTAAAAGATCCTCTGCCGGATCACTTCTGGCCGGCAAAAAAGTATTGTTTGTCTGGGGAGGATGGATGGGTCATGAACCGGACAAATGCCGTGATATATTCGTTCCATGGATAATGGCCGAAGGAGGACAGCTAACAGTATCGGATACCCTTGATGCTTATCTGGATCCCGGACTTGGCAAATATGATCTTATCATCCAGACATGGACCATGGGAACCATTGAAAGCAAGCAGGAGAAAGCCCTTCTTGAGGCCGTTAAGAACGGAGTAGGCATTGCCGGATGGCATGGAGGACTTGGTGACTCATTCCGGAATAATACTGAATACCAGTTCATGGTCGGAGGACAGTGGGTTGCCCATCCGGGTGGCGTAATAGATTACCGGGTGAATATCACTGATAAAAAAGATCCTGTAACAAAGGGATTGTCAGATTTTGATATGCATTCCGAACAATATTATGTACATGTTGATCCGAATATAAAAGTACTTGCTACCACCACTTTTACCGATAAGCATTCAAACTGGATCGGAGGTACGGTTATTCCGGTTGTCTGGAAGAAAGCTTATGGCAAGGGCCGGGTATTCTATTCATCACTTGGTCATGTCGCTGCCGATTTTAAAGTACCTGAAGCTCTGGAGATACAGAAACGCGGAATAATTTGGGCTTCCATGAGCAAATATGAG